>JBDRCJ010000096.1:0-4407 GCA_043821805.1 Patescibacteria group bacterium | reverse complement strand
ACCTAAACCGAATAATTTCGCGTAATTCACAATCCGATCAACTCCTAAGCCATTAAAATCTTCAAACCCGCCACCAATATAATAGAAGAAAGTGTTAACTGACTGGGAAATGGCTGTCCGAACATCAACTATGCCATGCCCGCCTGCCCGCCAATCAGGAAAAAACCATTCACCGATTGTAATCCCGCCGACGCTATTAATAGTAGTCCACTCACTGATTGTCCCTTCTTCTAAGGCAGCCGCTGCGATTACCGGCTTAATAGTAGAGCCAGAAGGATACTCGCCGCTAATTACTCTATTAAATAAAGGATTATCAGGATGATTAATAATTCCATTATATTCTTCTTGGGAAATTCCCCGAGCAAAAATATTATTATTGTATGATGGGAAGCTTACCATGGCTAATATTTCTCCGTTATTTGGATTTAGTATTATCGCGGCAGCTTTATTTTTATTTAATTTTTCTAAATAATAAATAATTGTTTCTTCTAATTTTTTTTGTAAATTTATATCTAGTGATAAAACTAGGTTATGCCCAGCTTCGGCTGCTAAAGTGCTGATAATCTTTTTTTCTTTACCTAAAGCATCAACTTCAACCTGCTTTTTGCCGTTTTTACCTTTTAATTCACTTTCCCAAAAATACTCAATTCCGGTTTTACCAAGATAATCAATCGCTAAATAATCCTCGCCAACTTTTTCTAATTCAGCTTCATTAATCTTCCCCGTATAACCGAGAATATGGGATAAAGATAGACTATATAATGAATATTCGCGCCGAGACTTATTTGATAATACTACTCCTGGCATAAAATCAGACTCTAAATATAAGGCAATCGCTTTTTCATAGGGAATGTTATCAGTAATAAATAGAGGCTGGAAAGATTCTAGCGAGCCCTCTTTAACAGTAGTTAACAAACGTTTAATTTCGTCTTTATCAATATTTTCTAAAATATCGCTAATTTTGTTAATTAAATTTTCTCTAGCAATTTCGTCTTTCGGCAAATCAGCCGGAACAAAATAAAGTAAAAAATTTGCTACATTTCTTACTAGTAAATTATAATTTCTATCATAAATTATCCCCCGTTTTGCTTCTGTCCGTTCAACTCTTATACGGTTTCCTTCAGCCATGGAATAATAATAATCCCCTTTAATTATCTGAAGCCAGGCTACACGACCGACAATAATAAATAAAAAAAATAAAATTATTAATACTGTTATTTTTAATTTAGAAAAGTCAAAAGTTCTACCCACAGTTTCTTTCTGCGAACCTGGAGAAAAGGAATCCTCTGTCCAGGCCTTGCGATAAGAAAAATCCTCTAAATAATCTGATTTATCTTTTCCTTCCTGGATAATAAAAGGATTGCCAGAATCAGGCTTATACGATTTATTCTTATATTTATACTTTTTAAGATTAATTTTCATTTTACGGTTTAGCCTTAATTAAAAAAACAGGTTTTAGTTTTAAACTAACAAAGTTTATTAAATAAAATAAAATGAATACAAAAATTAAATTAATCAAAAGTCGTATACTGAGATTAAGCCAAAATTCTTTTAAAAATAAAAAAAATGCGACTTTAGATATAAAAAACTGCCAAATAATAATTAATAAATTTAATATTATCTCATATAATATTAGAGAAAAAAAAGTTATGGCTAAAAAAGAATAAAGGGAACGATTAGTAAAAAAATTAATTAACAAAAAATCGGCTAATAAAATCGATAAAAATAAACTTATTACGTAAAACCCAAAGGGCAGAAAAGAATAAGCGTCAAGTAAAAATCCGGCGCCGATTGTCCAAAAGATTGCTATTTTCAAATCTTTAAATGACAAAATATAAATTAAAATAATTAATACTAAATTTAATTTATTAAACCAGCCAGGCAAACCATTAATAAAAGCTAGCTGGATTATAATTAGAATTATCAAAAAAAATAAATTTATAAAAAATTTAGCATACATATAATCATCTGCCCTGCTATAATGAGCACAAGGTATTAATAATTTAATTAGCCTGCCTGCCTGACCTTTGTATAAGCTTAGCCCGCTCGCTGTCAGCCTCGCCGAGTCTAGACGGGAATCGAAGCGAGCGAGGCAGGCCCGCCTTGCCGAAGCTGGGCGAGGCGGGTTGGATGACTAGGCGCTATGAAGCCTCGGAATTTTTTCCCACAAGAAAATAACGTAAAAATTTATGGTAATAAAACTGAAACAATAACTAAATTATTAAAATCAACTAATGGCTCTATTATAACTTTTTGCCAAACTTCATTTCCTTCCTGATCGACTTGGATAACTTTACCGATTACTAAACCAGCTGGAATAATCTTTTCTAAACCAGAAGTTACTACTATGTCTCCGATATTTACCTGTTCAGTTTGCGGTATAAAATTCATATTAATAGTTAAACCTAATTCACCTTCGGTTACCCCGATAGTGTGATTATTGTTCTGGATAGTAGCCGCTAATTTGCAATCACTGCTAGTAGTTAGAGAAACGCTGGAAATATGCTGTTCTGCTTCAATAATTTTTCCGACAATAATCCCCTGACTGTTCACTAAACTTAGGCCTGGTATAATGCCGTCTTCTCTGCCTTTGTCAATTATAATATTTTTTTCTTTAGCTGGCGATTGGCTAAATTCGGTTTGTGAAATAATATTAGCTAAAACATACTTATATTCATTTATTGTTAAAAATTTTAAGCTTTGCCTTAGGATTGAATTTTCTTCTTCTAAATTTTTTAACTTAGCATTTTCTTGGGTTAAACTATTTACATCTTCTTCAAATTTTTTTATTATCTTTAGTAAATCTCTCTTAGCTGTCTGCTCATTATAAGTTATACGGATATCAGAACTAACAGAATATAGTCCGCTGGCTAAAGGGTTTAATAAATATACGATAAAATTTTCAACTGGTTTTAATATATTTATATAATGCAAAAAAATAAGCAGCCCAATAACTGCCAGATATAATATAATTTTCTTTTGTTTTATCTTTAACATATAATTTAATGCTAATCTGCTATCCGCCTCCGGCTATCCGCTCACTGGCATTTGCGGCATTTGAATTCATCTAATATGATCTAATTCCATATAAAGTATTCGCATTATTGGTTGGATGTATATTTAAAAAATCATTTAAATCTTATTGAACTATTATCATAATTCTCCACTACCAGGAAGAAGAATTTTATTTAATAACTCATTGTCAGCGAGTAATATTCCCGTTCCTCTAACTACGCAGGTTAAAGGATCATCGGCAATTCTAACCGGTATTTTAGTTGCTTGGGCAATCTCTTTATCAATTCCCCGTAATAAAGCGCCTCCACCAGATAAAATAATTCCATGCTCATAAATATCGGCTACTAATTCCGGTGGGGTTGTTTCAAGGGTAGTTTTAATATTTTCAATAATTTGGCTTATCGTTCGGCTAATCGCTTCTCTAATCTGACTATCATTAACCATTATTGCTTTCGGCAGTCCATTAATTAAGTCGCGACCCCTAACTTCTATTTCAGCAGGATCTTTTAAAGGAGCAGCTGAACCAATCTTTATTTTTACATTTTCCGCTACTTGCTCTCCGATTAATATATTAAATTCTTCTCTAATATAATCAATAATATTATTATCTATCGCATTACCGGCTAAACGCAAAGATTTCCAGGTAACTACTCCGCCTAGAGAAATTACCGCGATTTCGGTTGTCCCGCCGCCAATATCAACCACCATAGTCGCTCTAGCTTCAATAACCGGCAAGCGGGCACCAATCGCCGCCGCCATTGATTCTTCAACTAAAAAAACTCGCCGGGCGCCGGCAGACTTTGCCGCGTCTTCCACCGCCTTTTTTTCCACTTCAGTAATATCTAAAGGTATGCCGATGACTACCCGGGGCCGGGGGGCGATAGTAAAACTCTCGCTATGAACTTTATCAATAAAATACTTAATCATTTTTTCTGTAACTTCAAAATCAGAAATTACCCCGTCTACTAAAGGCTTAATCGCCTGAATATGAGCCGGAGTTTTACCGAGCATTTTTCTTGCTTCTTCCCCCACAGCTAAAATTTCATCAGTCCGCATATTAACCGCCACCACTGATGGCTCATTAATTACTATGCCTTTTTCCGGAGTATAAACAAGGGTATTTTTAGTACCCAAGTCTATCCCTAGATCTTTACTAAATTTTCCTAAAAGTTTATTAAACACATTAAAAAATTCAAAAGTCAAAATGCAAAATGCAAAATGAAATTAAAAAATATTTAACAATCTTAATAATCCCAATAATCACAAAAATCTTAATCATCCTAATTCCTAATTCTTGCTTCCTGATTCCCGGTTAGCGGCTTTTAACTTCTTAGCAACACTATCAATTCCTACAATTTCTATTTGTTTACTATCACGCCGCTTAATTTCAAC
>JBDRCJ010000095.1:0-11034 GCA_043821805.1 Patescibacteria group bacterium | reverse complement strand
TATTATAATATTATTATCTATATTATAGTATACGTTTAATAAAATAACAAATTACATAAAATAAAAAAAGGCAGAGCTTAAAGCATCTGCCTTTTGTGATTGTTATTGAACCGTGACTGAGAGAACGTCAAGCGGTTCATTAAACCCCGACCCAGTGTCCAAATAAACTTTGAACGTAATATTACCGGCCGGGGGATTGGCTATTGATAAGACTAAATTTGTGTATTCCCAAATACCAGTTACTTCCTGCCAAGAGCTAGTATACTGGTACCAAAAAACATTGTTAAAGTAAATCTCGGCTTTCCAGCTATGATTCACATAGACGTTTTTTAGTTTGGAAAGCAAAAAAAATGATTGTCCTTTTAAATATTGATTGCTGGTATTTATTGGCTGAAAATTCCAATATTCATCAGGAGCTCCAACCTTATAGGTTTCGCAGGTATAACTTCCCAAGTATATAAAGTCTGCCTCGCGGGAAACCTGAATTGTTTTTGTGTCCAATAACTTATAACCATCATCATTTCCAATGTCTAAATAAATATCAAACCTAATTATTCCTTCCGGAGTATTATTAATTGGCAAAATAAGATTTGTGTAGTCCCATTTTCCAGCAACAGCTTGCCAACCGCTTTCATATTGCCACCAGAAGTTGTCATTGAAATAAATTTCCACTTTCCATTCATGGTCCGTATATATATTTTTAATTTTAGCAAGCAAAAAGATTTTTTCTTCTGTAATAAAGTTGCTTTTTGCTTCCAGCGGTTTAATATCCCAATAGGTATCGTCTGTATCACCATATTGGATATCTTCGCATGTATATACATTCGTATATACGTAAGGTTTAAATGAAACCTCATTTGAGAAACCGCTTTCAGTTCCGTCCTCTGCGTAAGCAGTCACAACATAATAATATGTTTCATTTTCAGTTAAACCAGTAAGAGTAATTTCAGGATTGTTAATGTCATAAAGATAGTCTAAAGGTAAATCAATCGGAGAATTACCCTCAATAGCATCAGCGCCATTGTACGGCCCGCCTGGCCGTGATCCATAATATAACTTATAACCTGCCAAATTTGATTCAGAATTCGCTTCCCAAGCGAGAGTTACTTCTACTGCTCCCGCAGAAAATGGTAATAGAAATAGCAAAAATACTATTAAAATCAGGCATCTTTTCATCTTCGCCTCCTTATCCTTGCATGTTTACTTATTCGTATGAGGGGCTGATAGAATCAGCCTCCGCGAAGAAGAAACATGAAAAAATTAGGATAATTAGGAGGCAAATTCTAATGCCATGTTTTTTAACTAAAAAAATGGCTAAAGTTGAATTCATTATAGAAATCAATAGGTTTATTTTCAGTAAAGTTATGACACTTTTTCGCTTTTTTTACAAATTTTAAAGGTACAAATTATAACCTGTAACCTTATCATATTAATAACAAGATGTCAAGAAAAAAATATAAAAAAATAGTAGCATGTAAAAATGCAACTATTTTTTAAAATCAACTAATAACTAATTTAATTAACTTTCATGGTAATTTTATCTTTTATCCCTAAATCAATTAATATTTTATCACCTTCTTTTATCTTTCCTTCAATAATTTCTAAGGCTAATTCATCTAAAATAAAATTTTGGATTATTCTTTTTAGAGGGCGAGCGCCAAAAGTCATATCATAGCCTTTTGTTGCTAATAACTTTTTAACTTTATTACTGATCTTTATAGTGATTGATTTATTTTTTAAGCGATGCTCGACTTTAGTTAATTCTAAGTCAACAATTTGGGTTAGAACATCTTTACTTAGACTTTTAAATAAAACAATTTCGTCTATTCGGTTTAAAAATTCTAGTTTAAAATGCTCTTTTAAAATCGAATCAATTTTTTCTTTCATTTCTTTTTCTCGATTTGCATCAGCATTTCTTTCATCGCTGCCGTCATAAAAACCGATTGAATATTGCTTAATTACTTCATTGCCTAAGTTCGAGGTCATTATAATTATAGAATTTTTAAAATTTACCATCCTGCCTTTTGAATCGGTAATTTGGCCGTCATCTAAAATCTGGAGGAGAATATTAAATACCTCGGGATGGGCTTTTTCAATTTCATCAAATAAAACTACGCTATAAGGGCGTCGGCGGATCTTTTCAGTTAGCTGTCCGCCCTCATCATAGCCAATATAGCCTGGAGGGGAGCCGATAATTTTTGCCACACTATGCCTTTCCATAAATTCACTCATATCAATGCGAACTAAGGCATTTTCATTATTAAACATAAATTCAGCTAAGGCTTTAGCTAATTCGGTTTTTCCAACCCCAGTCGGACCGACAAATAAAAATGAACCAATCGGTTTTTTTTCTTCATTTATCCCTGCTCGGCTGCGCCTAATTGCATTGGCGACTGATCTTATTGCTTCATTCTGGCCGACGACTCTTTTTTTAAGTTCATTTTCCGCTTTACTTAATTTTTTTATTTCATTTTCAAGCATTTTAAATACCGGGATACCTGTCCATCTAGCAACAACTTTCGCAATATCTTCTTCGTCAACTTCTTCTTTTAATATATGCTGGCCACCTTTTTGAATTTTTACTAATTCAGCTTCATTTTTCTTGACATCCTTTTCTAACTGGGGGATTTGGGCATACCGGAGTTCAGCTACTTTAGTTAAATCTTCGCCTTTTCTTTCAATAATTTCGGCTTCTGCTTTTAAAGTATCTATTTTCTTTTTTGAATCTCTTATTTTAGTAATAATATTTTTTTCATTCTGCCAATGTAGTTCTAATTGATTAGCTTTTTCTTTAAGCTGAGCGAGTTTTTTATTTATCTCTTTTAATTTTTGATAATTAGTTGTTTTATTTTCCGTATTAGTTATTAAACCAGCCTTAGCGATTTCTAGGCGCTTAATTTCTCTTTTTAATTTATCTAATTCTTCCGGCATTGAATCAATTTCCATTCTTAAGGAAGAAGTAGCTTCATCCATTAAATCTACTGCTTTATCAGGTAAAAAACGGTCAGTTATATAGCGCGCAGATAATTTAGCTGCCGCAATTAAAGAGTCATCAGTAATTCTCACACCATGATGAACCTCATATTTTTCTTTAATGCCTCTAAGGATGGCGATCGTATCGTCTATGCTTGGCTCGCTAACATAAATTGGCTGGAAACGCCTTTCTAAAGCCGCATCTTTTTCAATGTATTTTTGGTATTCCTTAGTTGTGGTTGCGCCAATCGTTCTAATTTCTCCTCTGGCTAAAGTCGGTTTTAACATATTTGAAGCGTCCATTGAGCCTTCAGATGCCCCAGTTCCAACAAGAGTATGTAATTCGTCAATGAATAATATAATTTTTCCTCCTTGGGATTTAATTTCCTTTAAGACAGCTTTTAGGCGATCTTCAAATTCACCTCTGAATTTAGCTCCAGCCACGAGTGAACCTAAATCTAAACTAACAATTTCCATATTTTTTAAATTTTCCGGAACATCGCCGCTTATTATTCTTTGCGCAAGCCCTTCCACAATCGCGGTTTTTCCAGTGCCAGCTTCGCCGATTAAGACCGGATTGTTTTTAGTACGTCTTAATAAAACCTGCATAATTCTCCTAATTTCGGTATCACGGCCGATAACAGGATCTAATTTTTTTTGTCTAGCTAATTCAGTTAAATTTATAGTATGTTTTTCTAAAATTTTATATTTTGTTTCTGGCTCTGGATCAGTAATTGTTTCTGTCCCTCTAAGTTCATTTAAAATAGATTTTACTTTATCATAACCAAGCCCAAGGCTTAGAAGCAAGGTTTGCGCGCTTGATTTAATACTAATTAGAGATAAAAGAATATGTTCGGTGGAGACATATTCATCATTCATTAAGTCAGCTTCCTTTTTAGCTCTTTCCATAAGCATTGCAACTTCAGCCGTGCCTTGGACTGTACCTAAATTTGTTGAAGAAATTGAGCTGGTTTTAGGCAGATTATCTATTTCTGCTAAAGTTTGCTTAACAACTAAATCAGGATCTATTCTTAATTTTTCTAAGATCGGTTTAATTAAGCTTTCACTTTGCTCCAATAAGGCGGCTAAAATATGCAGAGCCTCAATATGCTGCTGCCCATTTTCTTGGGCAATAATTTGCGAGTTTATTATCGCTTCTTGTGATTTATTTGTAAATTTATTAAACATGATGCTTTAGCATCATCCTGAAATCACTTTTAAGTGATTGAAGGATCTCGTGAAATTTTAAATAATTTGTTTTCGCGAGATACCTGGATATTATATTGATTCAGAATGATATTATTTATTTATTTTTAGCACTCACCAACTTAGAGTGCTAATCATAATATAATATGTTTGAAATAATATGTCAAGTATAAGTTAAATTTTTTACTATTTACTAATTACTTATTACTATTTACTGCGTTTATTCAACAATATCTAAATTTTTATCACAATGCACGCAGCGGCCGTTATTATCAAGTCTTTCAATCTGGTAGCCTAACCGGCTAATAGCTAATTCATGGCATTTAGGGCAGTAAGTATTTTCTTTTGGGTCGCCCGGCATATTTCCTAAATAAATATACTTTAAGCCGACATCTTTTCCGATTTCATAAACTGTATATAAAACATCATCTCTGGTGGCCGGTATTTTTTTCAGTTGCCAGGAGATTTTTGGAGAAAATTTACTAAGATGCCAAGGCGTATCAGCATCCAGTTCTTTAAAAATAAATTCAGCTAAATTTTTTAACATTTCTAAATCATCGCTTAAGCCTGGGATAATTAAGGTAGTAATTTCTAAATGGATTTGTTCCTGCTTTATTTTTATTAAATTATCAAGAACTGGATTTAATTTTGCCTGGCAATTATTTTTATAGAAATCTTCGGACACTGATTTTAAATCAACGTTAATCGCGTCTAAATAGGGGATAATGCTTTCTAAGCATTCATTAGACATGTAGCCGTTAGAAACCCAAATATTAGAAAGATTATGTTCTTTTGCTAGTTTCATTATGGCTAAAGCATATTCTGTAAAAATTGTTGGCTCATTATAGGTATAGGAAATAGAATTACAATCACATCCTAAAGCTTCGTTAATAATTTTTTCCGGAGATAAAAATTCTAATTTTTTAATTTTTTCTTCAATATTTTGTGCTTGGCTAATATCCCAATTTTGGCAGTTTAAGCATTTAAAATTACAGCCATAAGTACCGAGAGAAAATGTTAATGATCCTGGCTGGAAATGGTATAGCGGTTTTTTTTCAACCGGATCAATATTTAATGCTACTGGATAGCCATATACTAAGGAATGAAGCTCGCCAGTTATATTTTTTCTAACCGAACATGTTCCAACCCCCATCTCTTTTATTACGCAAAAATGATTGCAAAGCTTGCATTTAATTAAATTATCTTTTAGTTTTTTACAGAATTGGGCTTCTTTCATATAATATTACAAATCCACAAATCTTTTCACGAATAAAACAAATAATTGTTTATTATATTTTATACGTATTACAAATCAACGAATCATTTCACTAATAAAACAAATATATAATAACTATCGGTTTATTATTGAATTCTATTTTTACTTTATCATTATTTATTTATATATGTAAAGGAAATTAAAATCTAAAAAATAACCGTTAATGTAAAATCTAATTTGTATTATTTGTTGTTGATTTGTTGATTCGTTATTTGTTGATTTGTTTTTAAAAAGAAAAGGCACTTGGTTAAATCCCAAATGCCAATCAAATGACGGTCATGATTTTATTGCCCTAAGAATTGCTTTAGATTTTATAAGTGTAATTGTTGTTTTTAGTGAAATTAAACTAGCTAATTTTTCTGCTTCTGAAAGTTTTTCCAATCTTTCAATTCTTTCTAACGCTTTTTTTGTTGGATTTTTCCAGCTGGAGTTTGAATAAGCTTTTTCGTCTACATCCTCAATTTCACTAAACTCATCTAGAGATGATTTACTCATTTCCCCCCTCCTTTTTTTATTCTTAATTTAAGGTTAACACATATATTTAATTTTTTCAATAAATAATTGCTGAAATCAAATAATTGCCGTATAATTTAAATATGCAGGAAATTAAGAAAAAAAGAATATTTATAGCTTTAAATTTACCTAAAGATACAAAAAAAGAAATAAGTAATTTAATAGATAGCATAAGAGCGCAAAATCAGAAAATAAAATGGGTAAGAGAAGCTAATCTGCATCTAACCCTGCATTTTCTCGGCTATTTAGATAATGAACAGCTAGAGCAAGTTGAAAATATAATAGAGCAGTTGGCGGGAAAGTTTAATGAAATGAATTTTAATTTTGATAAGTTTGACGCTTTTCCAAATTTTAATCAGCCTAAGGTTATTGTATTAATAGGTAAACAAACTAATGGCAATAATGTTTTTAGTCTACAGAAATTATTAGGAGAAAAATTAAAAGCGGCTGATTTTAGTATTGATGAACGTCCATGGAAACTGCACCTTACTTTAGGCAGGGTTAAAGATTATAATTGCAGTTTAAAGCTACCAATAAATTTTAAAGCGCAAGTATACGATTTTAAAATAAATACTTTTGAATTAATGGAATCAGAATTAATGCCTGAAGGACCGTTATATAAAGTAGTAAAAAGCTATAAATTATGAGACGAGATACTCAGTTTTCAGTTGGAAACTGAGTATCTTAAGAAAAAGCCGCGGCAGAATCCTCCGAAGCGTCGGAGAGATTCTGCCGGAGCAATAGAATAAATATAAGCGGTTTAACCGCTTTATTAGAAAAAGTTATAAGTTATGATTAATATATTAGGTATTAAGATAGATAAAATTAAAAAATCCGAAGTTCTTAAAAAAATTGAGCAATTTTTAAATAGCCAAAAAGCTCATTATATAGTAACGCCAAATCCAGAAATTATTTTACAGTCAATGCAAGATGAAGAGCTGTTTTATATTTTAAATAAAGCCGATTTATCTATCCCTGACGGTTTTGGCTTAAAATTAGCAGCCTTAGCAATGGGGAAAAATATTTTTCGTTATGCGGGTGCAGATCTTGTTAAGGAATTAATAGAAAATAAAAAATTTAAAAAATTAAAAATTGGAATTTTAAACTGGAATCAGAGTTTATCAAAAAAAGAAGATTTAACTTTGTTATTAAACAAATATAAAATAAAAAATAAAGTAATTAATACTGATATAAATTCTAAAGAAATACCGCAGGCGATATTAGAATTCTCTCCCGAAATACTTTTTCTCAATCTTGGAGCGCCTTATCAGGAAAAATATATATTCCATAATTATAAAAAAATACCGAATTTAAAGCTAGCAATTGGAGTAGGCGGGGCATTTGACTTTTTAACTGAAAAAATCACGAGAGCCCCTAAATTTATGCGTTTTTTAGGTCTAGAATGGCTTTGGCGGCTAATTATGGAACCGTGGCGAATAAAAAGAATAAAAAATGCGGTTATAGTTTTTCCACTTAAATTTATTAGATGGAAGTATATTAGACCGTTTTTTTACCGATCAAATGTTGTTTGCCTTTTATATAAAAAAGAAAGTGATAAATATAAAATTTTACTACTGGAGCGAATTGAACAAACTGGCCATTGGCAAATCCCTCAAGGCGGACTTGATAACGAGGATATAAATACAGCCGGCAGAAGAGAATTGGAAGAAGAAACAGGAACTAATAAATTTAGAATTATTAAAACATATAAAAATATCTACAGATATAAATTCTCAGAAAAATTTACATGGGCAGGCGTGCCAGCCAGGCAAATACATGGCTATAAGGGACAAAAACAAAATTTACTAATTGCTGAATTTTTAGGTAATGACAATGATATAAAAATAAATTATTGGGATCACTCAAATTGGAAATGGGTAGGTAGCGATAAAGTCGTTAATGAAGTTCATGAGATAAGGCAGGAAGGAACTAAAATATTTATAGAAAAGTTTAATAATTTACAAATCAACAAATCTTATCACAAATAAAACAAATATTTGCTTAATTCTTATGATTTGATTTATTCGTTGTTAATTTGTTGATTCGTAATAACATATGAAGTTCAATATTAAAAAACTTGCGTACATTTTAAACGATTTTACTAATGTTTTTTTAAATAAAGAAAGGGATGAGGCTGCAGATAAAAATAAAAAGCTTAAAAATATTTTAATACTAGTATTAATACTATTTTTAATTTCTCTTATTTTAAATATTTATTTATATGCAAAATAAATTTGATCTTGAAGTAAAAGATCTGGCTAAAAAACACAATTTTAAAATATTAAAAAAGAAATATACTGCCTTTAGTCTTAATTTTGGAGATTACCGCAATGCAATATATGAAATAGTTTATAATAATAAGCCGGCAATTTTAAAAATTTATCATGAAGATAGAATCACTGATGAACCGCTTGCCTTAAAATATTATAATAAAATAAATAAAAGTAAAATTTTATTAGCTCCGAAATTATATAAATATGAGATTATTTCTAGTAAAAAAGGCTGGTTAATAATGGAAAAAATAAATGGCAAAACTTTTAAATCGCCATTAAATAAAAAAGGCAGGCAAGAATTTTTAAAATTATTTTTAAAATATCGCTTATTATTTCCGAAAAAATCTTATAAAAGTTTAACGTTGGTAGAAAATTTAAAAGCAAACGAGTATCATATTTATAGAATAAATAAATGGCTTAAAATGGCGAATGAAATACAAGCAGAAGATAAATTAAATATTCTTAAGGAAAATCAATTAATGCCGCGTTTTAGAAAAGTAGTAAATTATGTAAATACTGAACTCAAAGATAGAAAAATGTTTTTTTGCCACGGGCATTTTAAACCTAAAGAGATATTTAAAATAAATGATAATAAATATTATCTATCAGATTTTGGTCATACTAAGATGTATCCAGAAGGCTATGAATGTGCATTTATAATTTGGGCAGATTATTTAATTCCAGGAAATTGGCGTTTAAATTATCAGGAATGGAAAAAAGGCGTTGATGATTGGATTAAAGATATGCAGCCAATTGCAAAAATTTTAAAAATAAAAAATTTTAATAATCTAATTAAAGCAAGTTTAGCGGAAAGGGCACTCGGTACGGTTTTAGCCGACGTTCGAGCGAGCGATAAACCTAAAAGAGAAAAAATATTAAGAATAAATTTATTATATAAATTAATTGATGATTTATGCAAAAAATAAGAACACGCTTCGCTCCTAGCCCAACCGGCTATTTGCATATCGGCAGTCTTCGCACGGTGCTTTTTAATTATTTAATTTCAAAAAGTTTAGGCGGGAAAATTGTTTTACGAATTGAAGATACTGACGCTAAAAGGGAAGTAGAAGGGGCGGTAGAAAAATTAGTTGAAATTTTAAATTGGTTAGGCATAAAATTTAATGAAGGTCCAGGCATTGGTGGCCAGTATGGACCATATACGCAATCAGAACGAATAACTATTTATAAAAAATACGTTGAACAACTTTTAGAAAAAAAGCAGGCTTATTATTGTTTTTGCACTTCTGAACGTTTAACAAAAATGCGTGATGAACAGCAAAAATTAAAACAACCTCCTCGTTATGACAAAGCTTGCCGTAAATTAAGCCAAGAAGAGATAGAAAAAAGGCTAAAATTAGGTAAAAAATACGTAATAAGACAAAAAATGCCTATTGATGGCGATGTGGTTGTGAATGATGAACTAAGAGGAGAAATTAAGTTTAAAGCAAAAGATTTAGAGGATCAGGTATTAATAAAATCAAATGGAGTGCCAACTTATCAATTTGCTAGCGTAGTTGACGATCATTTAATGGAGATTAGCCATGTAGTTAGGGGAGAGGAGTGGATTCCTTCTTTTCCAAAAAATATTTTACTTTATCAAGCCTTTGGTTGGCAGCCGCCGAAATTTATTCATCTACCCCTAACTTTGAATGAAGGAGGAGGGAAATTAAGCAAGCGGCAAGGCGATGTAGCAGTTGAAGATTTTAAATTAAAAGGCTATTTACCAAAAGCTTTAATAAATTATTCAATCCTTTTAGGCTGGCATCCGAAAGGGGATAATGAAGTTTTCTCTTTAGAAGTTGCAATAAAGCAATTTAAAATAAAAAACATGAATACGAGCCCGGCAATTTTCGATACCACAAAATTAGATTTTTTAAATGGTTTTTATATTAGAAAAATGGATATAGATAAATTAGTTGAACAATGCAAACCTTATTTAAAAGACAATCTAAATAAAACAAAAGATAATAGCAAGAAAAAGGATAAATATATAAAAAATGTAATTGCCTTAAGCCAAGAAAGATTAAAAAAATTATCGGAAATAGGGGAGTTGACTGAATTCTTTTTTACTGATAAATTAAATTATCAAACTGAACTTCTTGTTTGGAAAAAAATGCAGTTGGCTGAAGTAAAAACTAATTTAGAAGAAATATATAAATTATTAACTAATATAACAGAAAAAGATTGGAAAAAGGATATACTTGAAAAAATTATTATAGGTTATCTAAAAGATCAAAATAAAAAAGTAGGAGAATATTTATGGCCCTTACGAGTAGCCTTAACCGGTAAAGCCGCTAGCCCCGGCCCGTTTGAAGTAGCCGAAGGGTTAGGTAGAAAAGAAAGTTTAATGAGGATAAATAAAGCATTAAAAAAATTATAATAATATTAATGCTCTTTAAAATGGAGGTAGAGAATGAAAGTTTTTGTACAATTGATAATTGTGGGAATCGTATTTTTTTTAAACTATCTAGTTGGGAATTATTTGATTTTTTCCTTTTTGCTAGGTTTTATGATAATCGGTCGTTTTTCTGCTTGGGTGTTTGATTACCAAGTAAATGGAGAAAATGTTTTGTGGTTAATTTCGCCCACTTTAGCAATAGTCGCGAGCTTATTTTATTTTTTTCCAGCTAATGCGATAAGAGTAAATTTATTCTTATGTTTTTTCAGTATTCAATTGGGTTATTTATATTTTTGCCCTCCTAAATTATGGGATGTAAATGGTAAAAAATTTTCCGAAGAAATGAGCTTATTAGTAGCAAAAATTCAAAAAACAAACCTTAGCTCTGCAAGTAA
>JBDRCJ010000094.1:0-2976 GCA_043821805.1 Patescibacteria group bacterium | reverse complement strand
TGCGAATTCTGCGAATTGCGAATGATGCGAATTAAAATACGAAACTATAAATTGAATGAGAAATTACGAATTATATTCAAATACTGCAAGCATGCGAATCGGACGACTGGTGGAATAAATTAATAATATATAATTATTTATAAATATGGCTGAAGACAATAAAAAAGAAGAAAAGATAAAGAAAGCCGAAGTTACTAAGGCTGATTTGGAAGTGGAGAATTCTGATATTAAAAAGCCAGATAATAAAAAAGTTGAATCCATTAAGGAAGAACTAGATGATAAGATTGATTTAACTGACGTTAGTAAAGCTAAAGCCGATGATGATGAATTACCTGAAGATATTAAGAAAAAAATTGAAAAGAAAAAAAGCGAAAGAATAAAAAAGAAATCAAAAAAAAGAAAGAAAAGCGAGATAATAAAAGTTAAATCCGGTAAAGCCTTTATTAAAGCTACTTATAATAATACAATAGTCACTTTAACTGATTTGCAAGGTAATGTTATTTCTTGGGCTAGCGCTGGTATGGCTGGTTTTAAAGGTCCGAAAAAATCTACTCCTTATGCCGCCCAAATTATTACGAAAATTGCCACAATGAAAGCAAAAGAGGAATATGGTTTAGAAGAAGTAACGGTTTTTGTTAAAGGAGTTGGTACGGGTCGGGAGTCGGCCATCCGAGCGCTAAATGCCAACGGAATTATTATAATGGGCATTAAAGACGTAACACCGATTCCGCATAATGGTTGTCGGCCGAAAAAGCCTAGACGAGTGTAGAAATTGTCGAATGACGATTTACGATTGTCGATTGACGATTTTTTGTGATTAAGAAGTAATAAATAATTTTTATAATTTTAATTAGCTAGCAAATATAATTTATAATATGGGAAAGAGTTTAGAAGCAAAATGTAAACAATGCCGGCGAATCGGCGAAAAACTATTTTTAAAAGGTGACCGATGCAATTCACCTAAGTGTGCTATGGTGAAAAAGAATTACCCGCCTGGTTTTCATGGCCCAAAAGGTAGCCACCGTCGGAAAAGCGATTACGGAATACAATTAGCCGAAAAACAGAAAGCGAAAAAACAATACGGCTTATTAGAAAAACAATTTAATTTAACCTTCTTAAAAGCGCAAAAACAAACCGGTGAATCCGGAGAAAATTTATTAAAATTATTAGAAATGAGATTGGACAATGTAATTTTTCGCTTAGGTTTTGCTCCCTCAAGAAACCAGGCTAGGCAAATAGTTAATCATGGCCATATTAAAGTTAATAATAAAAAAATTAATATTCCTTCATATATAGTAAAAAATAATGATGTTATTAAAATAAGAGCTAAGAGCATGAAGCAAGGCTTTGCAAAAGTTTTACCTGAAAAGTTAAAGAATATTAGCCTTCCTAGCTGGCTGTATTTAGAAGCTAAAGAATTAAGCGCTAAAGTTCTTCATGAGCCAAAATCTATTGATTTGCAGACGAATATTAATACTCAAATGATTGTTGAATATTATTCACGATAAATTAATATAGAAATTTTGGGAGGCTTGAGATGTTTAAAATTTAGAGTAAATTAATCTAAAAAATTATAAACATCCTAAAAACCCCAGGTATTAAATAATTTTATGGAAAATATTTCTTTACCTAAAAAAATTAATTTTAAGGACGGCGATAAACCAAACCAAAGCCTAGCTATTATCGAGCCATGCTATCCCGGGTATGGTATGACAATCGGAAATTCTTTAAGAAGAATATTATTATCATCACTGCCTGGGGCGGCCGTTATCGGAGTAAAAATTAAGGGAGCTAACCATGAATTTATGACTATTCCGCATGTAAAGGAAGATGTGCTTGAACTTGTATTAAATTTAAAACAACTTAGAATCAAAGTATTTAGCGATGAAGAGGTTAAGTTAGAATTAGATGTGCATAGCAAGAAGGAAGTTAAAGCAAGCGATATAAGCAAAAATAGCAAAGTCGAAATTATAAACAAGGATTTACATATTGCCGAGATAACTGATATGGCGGGAAATCTTAATTTAGAAATTTATGTCAGTCGAGGGCGCGGGTATCGGCCGGTAGAGAGCATAGAAGAAAAGCGGGACGATATTGGCTTTATCGAAATTGATTCTATTTTTTCTCCGGTTAAGTTTGTTAGTATAAACATTGAAAATGTCCGGGTGGGGAAAATGACTAATTGGGATAAA
The DNA here is from genome assembly GCA_043821805.1 of Patescibacteria group bacterium. GTDB lineage: Bacteria > Patescibacteriota > Patescibacteriia > Patescibacteriales > CAYMCJ01 > JBDRCJ01. The sequence continues at coordinate 784 of JBDRCJ010000094.1, read as the reverse complement.
TTAATTTTAAATATAATGACAGACGGGACGATTACGCCAGAAGAAGCTTTTAACCAGGCAGTAAATATTTTAATTGATCAATTTAGCGCCTTAACTAATGACAAAAAGATAGAAAACGAAGTTGGAGCTAGTAAAGAGAAAGAAAAAGCAGAAGAGCCAGCCGGAGAAAAAAATGTTGAACAAGCGGATGAAGCTGAAGATACTAATATGGAAAAAACAGAAAAAGTTATACCTGAAGCTCTTGAATCAGAAGATAAACCAGCTAAGAAGAAAAGAGGCCGGCCGAAAAAAATAATAAATGAATAAGGTAAAGATTATTTAGTATGAGACATAAGAAGAAGGGAAAAATTTTAGATAGAAAAAAAGCGCCGAGAGAGTTAATGCTGCGTAATTTAGCGGCCAGTATTATTATTTACGAAAAAGTTAAAACCACTGAAGCGAAAGCTAAAGCAGTCAAGCCATTAGTCGAAAAAATTATTACCACTTCGAAACAAGGAGATTTAAATGCTCGCAGAAAATTAATAGTATTTTTACCCCAACCAAAAGCAATAAAGAAAGCGATGGAAGTTTTAGGTAAGCGTTATCAGAGCCGTCCTGGTGGTTATGTTAGGATTATTAAGTTAAACCAGCGGGAAGGAGATGGCGCTAAAATAGTGCAAATAGAGCTTGTATAAAATAATGCGAATCTACGAATTTATGCAAATACCGCAAACATGCGAATGAAGTGATGCGAAACTGCGAATTAGATCTGAAACTACGAAAATGCGAAAATTATAAGAAGAAT
>JBDRCJ010000093.1:0-2194 GCA_043821805.1 Patescibacteria group bacterium | reverse complement strand
AGTTAATTTTACTATATTCATATTAATGATTATAAATATATTTTTATTATTTTTATCTATTAGAAATACTTTCTTGCTTCGCTATTTGACAAATGTCATTCTTTATGTAAAATATTATGTAAACTAAGTGGAAAAGCTCTTTTATAAACACATAAATAGGGGGGGGAATAAAATGGAAAAATTTATTAATGGTATGGCTAAAAGTTATGCTAACCAGGAAGATACTTTTTCGATTCCTGCAAGTGAACTAACTTCAATTTCCCTAGGTTTTCAACCCTTAGGAATGGCAAGCAAAAAATCTGAAAACGGAGCATTAGTTGCCATCGCAGCTTATTTTGAACCAGCAATTTGCTTAGCCGGAGTTAAACTGAATGAAAATAGATTAGATTTTAAAATTCACTGGATCAGATCGGTCAATCACGGAATCCATTCTGTACGTATTTTCCCAGATACATTATTTTATGGAGAAGTTAATAGAACTCAAACAGTTAATTTCGGATCTAATGGCACCCTCTGGGTTTCTCGGAATGGTGATAAAGCTTTTTTTATTTTATCTCCGCCAAAAAATCCAGAAGCATCTCCGCATATTCCGGAAGGTAAATGGACGTTAATTGATAAAGTAACGCTTTCTTGCCCCGGGATGATACATTCAGCTCTTTTAACTGAGGAAAAAATTATTGTGATTGAATCGGGCCTTAATTTAAATAATTGGTATCTTGGTAACTATCAATATAATGGTCAACTTATTGATAAACGCAGAATACCAACTTTCATGTATGGTATTGCCGGGCTGGATGACGATTTAATTATAATTACTGATCTACGTTCACGTAAAAAATATGGGATTTATAATATTTCAGGTTTAATGATTCCTGAAATTTTTGGTAACGGTATTTGTTTTCTTTGTGATGAATCTGCCCTAATTTCAATTTTTGGGCAATCCCATCACTTCCCCTTAAATGGACAACCTGGTCGCTTAGCTTATCTTCCAAAAAAATATTTGTGTGTATAACCTAATTTTCAAACCCTAATATAATAATTGATTCTTCAATTATATATTGGGGTTATTTTTTTAATGAGCATTAATTACTTCTAAACTAATTAATTTTACGATATAATATATATATAAAAATTATATTAACATAATTATTTAACACATGACTTGGCAAATTATTATCTCATTACGAATTATAACTGCTTATGTTTTTACTCCTCTGCTTTTAAAAAAAATTACTGGCTTGCCGGCGCGTACTCGGCGCTTATGCTGGCAGTTCTTTTTTTGCGCGATTTTCTCTTTTTTATTTCTATTACTTTTTAAAGAAAATATTTCAGTTATAAATAAATTCTGGCTGATTATCGCTGGAGTCGGCTTAATTAATAGCTTCGCCTGTTATTCTTATTGGCGGGCAATTGATATTAGCTTAAGTAAAACCGCTCTTTTTACCCAGGCAGATGATATTATCGCCATTCTTCTTGGTTTTCTTTTTCTTAATGAAATTAAATTTTTAAAACCAGAATTAATTTTCGGCTTAATTATCTGCTTTGGGGCTGCAAGTTTGCTCATTTTCCAATCTTACAAGGCAAAGTCTACTAATCTTCACGGAGAAAATAACTTTAAGCTAATTCTTTGGGTGGCAGGCTTCAGCTTAATTTATGGTATAGCAGCATTTCTAATGAGATATTTTGCCATAACCGGCATTACTTTTTCTACTTTTCTTACTTCTTGGTATACTGGCTCCTTCTTGGGCGCGCTAATAATTTTATCATTTGCGGGTAAAAATGAAGCTGGAAAAAAACTTAATTTAAAAAGTATTTCTGGTGTTTTTATTTTATCTCTAGTTATTTGGCTGTCCATGCTTCTGGGCTACTGGACGGTTAAATTAGTGCCAATTACAGTATTCCAACCGATATTTCTTGTTAGTGAATTGATCTTGCCTGCATTACTTGGCCTTTATATTTTTAAAGAAAGAAAAAAATTAACTTTTTTAGAAAAAATTGCTTTCCTGCTAGGTCTGTTTGGAATTTTACTAATTGGTTTTTCTTTTCGGTAAATTAATCCATATTTCTAGCCGATATCAGCAAAAAGACAAGGCATCTATTTTTTAACCTCACACTGGCGCCAAAAATTTTTAATACCCCAATCTACTAAAAGCTTGCTAAATTGAAAAGCAAAATCACCGCCATAAAGCTTCTT
>JBDRCJ010000092.1:0-10517 GCA_043821805.1 Patescibacteria group bacterium | reverse complement strand
TTTGACTCGAAAAAAAACTGAAAAGTTAAATAATCCAAAATCGTGGCTGGAATGGACAACCATGACAATTCGAAACCACTCAAAATTTAAATGTAAAGGAGCAAAACTCAACAGAAATTAGTATCTCATCCCTAAATTCGTACTTAATTTGTAATTCGTGGAGAAATACAGATTGTAAGCACCTAAACATAATTTATCTTAAAAATAAACTTATTTAAGTAATGCGTAACTACTGCGATTAATATGAAAAGTTTAGAAAAAAAATATAAAAAAAACGGCTTTTCCATCTTGGAGGTAATAGCCGCTATTTTTATTATTTCGCTTGGTTTAATCGGAGTATTATCTTTAATTTTACAAAATATCCAGGTCCAATATGTTAACCGGAATATGCTAATCGGAACCGAGCTAGCTCAGGAAGGAATTGAGTTAATAAGAAATATTAGGGATGATAACTGGCTAGCTGGCCGAGATTGGGATAACGGTCTTAGTCCTGATAATTATATTATTGATTATACTGGTAGTATATCTAGCGTTTCTGGTATTAGCGAAGCTAAATTGCAGATTAGAGATGATCTTGGGGAGGAGGGTTTTTATTGGCATGAAGCTACCGACAACAATAGTATTTTTAGTCGGTTAATAACTATAACTACAATTGACACTAATTCCTCTTTAGTTTCTTCTTTAGTTAGCTGGTCAGAAAGGGGTCGTACACATCAATACCAGACAGATACAATATTATATAATTGGCGGTAAATTATTAACCCGCAGCGGTAATTAGCTATATAAAATAAGAGTATAAAAAATTGAAAATAGTTGTATGAAAATAGCTAATAGCTGATAGCTTTTAGCTTTTAGTATTTTGTTATTTTACGGACCAATTTCTTTACTAATTTTATATTTCTATATAGCCAACTTCCCGATCCAGGCGCTCTTATTTCATCTAACTAATAGTCTATAGCCAAGTGTTATAAACATTTTATGATAAAAAAGATTCTAACAAACAAAAAAGGAGTTACTCTCATAGAATTACTAGTAGCTGTTACCTTGTTTGCCATTATTATACTTTCCGCTACTCAAATATTTAATATGGTAGTTGAGGGACAAAGATCAGCTATCGCCTCGCAAAATATTCAAGAGAGCATGCGATTTGCTTTTGAAATGATGAGTAAAGAAATTAGAATGGCGCAAAAAGACGGAGTGGGAGTTTATGACACTTGTCCCTTAGTCGGTGAAAATAAAATTTACGACTCAAACGTCCCAAATACAGAATTATATTTTAAAAATTATCATGATGAATGCGTAATTTATTATGTTGATGCTGGTTATTTAATGATTCAAAGAAATGGTGAAATTGCCGCAACAACTCCAGGGGCAATAAGAATTAGTAATTTAAAATTTTATATAGTTGATAATATTGGTAATGAACAATCACAAGTAACAATAAAAATGGATATTGAAGCCACTGGAAAAGAATTACATAAACAGACAATGAAAATGCAGACCACAGTTTCTTCAAGGTATTATGAATAAAGTTTAAAATATTATATTAGCTTATATATTCATACTTTAATTACATATTACAAATCAACCCAGCCTTGCACCGCAAAGTGGGGCAGGCAAATCATTTCACAAATCTACAAATATTTAATTATTCCTTTTGTTTTATTTGTTCCGCCAGCTGGCGGATAATTCGTTGATTTGTAATAAATTTTATTTTAATAAAATGTTAAAAAATTTAATTATTAAAAATAATGGCACAGCTTTACTAATGACGATGATGATATTAACCAGTGTCTTAGTAGTAGCTTTGGGAATTGCTAATTTGGTTGTCTCTGGCATAAAAATGAACCGAGTGCAAACTGAATCAGTTAAAGCTTATTATGCTACTGAAGCCGGGTTGGAGTATGCTTTATGGACAATCATGAAAGATGATAGTACGATACCTCTAGACGATGAGCTTGATTATAGCGATGCAGATGCAATAAGCTGGTATGCGGCTGATTATGGACCGGAAGTCGGAGTTAGAAGAGATTGGTACGAAACTACTTTAAGCAACGGAGCGGAAGTTAGCGTTTTGTATGCTTCTACTACCCAGGCAATAATATTTCGTTCAATCGGGATAAAGAGTAATAACGAGCGAGCAGTAGAAGTTAGATTACTCAAATAATGCGAAGCTGCGAATTTATTAAGCGAATTCTACAAACATGCGAAACGTTGATTAATAAAAATAATTCGCAAGTTTGTAGAATTTGTATATTCGTAGATTCGTATTTTATTTAATTTATGGATCAAGGAGGACAATCAAAAATCGTATATAAAGAATTGTCTTATAAAATTAATGGATTATGTTTTGAAGTCCATGATATTCTAGGAAGATTTTGTAAAGAAAAGCAGTATTGTGATTTATTAGAAATTTTATTCAAGAGAGAAGGTATCCAGTATGAAAAAGAAAAAGATTTAAGCCTTATTATTGGTTTAAGTAAAATCGGTGGAAATAGAGTTGATTTTATTATAGAAAATAAAATACTATTTGATGCCAAAGCCAAAAATTATATTACTAAAGAGGATTATAGGCAAATGAAGCGTTATTTAGCCATGGCTGGATTAAAGTTATGTATTATTGTTAATTTTAGAGAGATATCAATTAAGCCGAGAAGAATATTAAATTCTCAAGGAAAAGAATAGTGTAATGCAAAACTACGAATTTTATGCGAATTTTAAAAATTTGCAAACTGTTGATCAATAAAAGTAATTCGCAAGTTTGTAGAATTTGCATATTCGTAGATTCGTAAATTCGCATTATTGTATGGATAAAGAAGAAGCTAAAAAAAGAATAGCCAAGCTTAAAGAGGTGATTAACCATCATCGTTATTTATATCATGTTTTAGATAGAGAAGAGATTAGCGACGCGGCAATGGACAGTTTAAAAAATGAATTATATAAATTGGAGCAAGTTTATCCGGACTTAGTAACCGTTGATTCGCCCACCCAGCGAGTTGGTGGCCAGCCGCTAGAAAAATTTAATAAAGTCGCTCACTCTTCGCCGATGATGTCGCTTTTTGATGCATTTTCGGCAGAAGATATAAAGGATTGGGAGGATAGGCTTTTAAAGATTTTAGATTATAAATTTAAAAATTTACAATATTATTGCGAGTTAAAATTGGACGGGCTAGCGATCGCTTTAATTTATAAGAAAGGAATATTAAACCGAGGGACAACCCGCGGTAATGGGCAAGTCGGGGAAGAGGTAACGCAAAATATTAAAACTATCGAGAGCTTGCCTTTAAAATTACGCCGGCCAAGCCCAGGCGAATTTAGGAAGATAGGTTTAAAAGAAGAGCAAATTAAAAAAATTAATAATAATCTTAATAATGGCCAAATCGAAGTGCGGGGAGAGGCAATTATTAATAAAAAAGTATTAATAGAATTAAATAAAAAATATAAAAAATTAGGCAAACCGCTATTGGCTAATACACGTAACGCGGTAGCTGGCTCGATTAGGCAGCTTGATTCGAAATTTGCGGCTGAACGGAATTTAGATTTTTATGTTTATTCTTTAATAACCGATTTGGGGCTAAAGCTACATAGCGAGGAGCATGAATTAGCTAGATTGCTTGGATTTAAAGTTTTAGCGCAAAATAAATTATGCCCAAACTTAAATAAAGTTATTGAGTTTCATGATTATTGGGAGAAAAAAAAAGAAATGCTTGCTTTTGACTGCGACGGGGTAGTAGTAAAAGTAAATAATTTAGCGCTTTGGCCGTCTCTTGGTGTTGTCGGTAAAGGTCCAAGATATATGATGGCTTATAAATTTGCGGCCGAACAAGCAACAACAAAAATTAAAGAAGTTATTTGGCAGGTCGGTCGGACAGGTATTTTAACACCAACTGCAGTTTTAGAGCCTGTTCGAGTTGGGGGAGTAACCATCAGCCATGCCACTCTCCATAACATGGATGAGATTAACCGTTTAAATTTAAAAATTAATGATACAGTAATTATTGAGCGGGCTGGAGATGTTATTCCGAAAGTGGTGAAAGTTTTACCGAAATTGCGTAGTGGCGAAGAAAAAATAATAAAGACGCCAATAAGCTGTCCGATGTGCGATAGTAAAGTAATTAAAGTTCCTGGCGAAGTAGCATACCGTTGCGCTAATAAAAATTGTTACGCGGTAAATTTGCGCCGTTTATTCCATTGGTCTTCAAAAAACGCTTTAGATATTCCAGGCTTAGGCCCAAAAATTATTGAACAGTTAGTCAAAACTGGCTTAGTAAGAGATATAAGTGATTTTTATATTTTAACAGAAGGCGATTTATTTCCCCTTGAGCGGTTTGCTGATAAATCAGCTAAAAAGTTAATCGAGTCAATTAAAGAAAAAAAAGAAATTGATTTATCTCGTTTTCTATTTGGTTTAGGGATTAGGCATTTAGGCGAGGAATCAGCGATCCAAGTAGCGAAAAAATTTAATAATTTAGAAAAAATTAAAAAAGCAAGCGTCGGGGAGATTAATAGTATTTATGACTTTGGCGAAATAATGGCGAAAAGCGTGTATGGCTGGTTTCATGATGAGAAAAATTTAAAACTGCTTGAACGGTTGGAAAAAAATGGAGTAAAAATAAAGGAGCAAAGAAAAAAGAACAAAGAACAAGCTTTGGTAGGTAAAACTTTCGTTTTGACTGGAGCTTTAACTAGTTTGACAAGGGATCAGGCAAAAGCTAAAATTAGAGAGTTGGGAGGAGATATTTCTTCGTCAGTCAGCCGTAAAACTGATTACGTTGTAGCCGGCGATGAGCCAGGCAGTAAGTATGAAAAAGCAAAAAAACTAGGGGTAAAAATAATTGATGAGAGTGAGTTTAAAAAGATGTTTTAATAATGCGAATACTGCTAATTAGTATGCAAATGCCGCAAATTACGAACTATTCAAATTAAAATTCGTATTATTCGCAATTTGCAGAATTTGCATATCATTTGTAGATTTGCATTATATTATTCGCATTATATTTATGAAGTTATCAAAAAAAGAAATTCAACATATTGCTAACTTAGCTCGATTAGAGTTAACTGAAGCCGAGCTAAAAAAATATGGCAGCCAGCTGTCCGGGGTTTTGGATTGGATTGATCAGTTAAAAGAAGTCAACACTACCAATATAGAGCCAACTGCGCAGGTTACTGGTTTAGAAAATGTCTGGCGAGAGGATATTATTGAAGAATGGGATGATAACGAAAGAAAAACGGCTTTAAAACAGGCGCCGGAATTAGAAGAAGGACAGATTAAGGTGAAGAGAGTATTAGAGTAATTTTAGATTTCAGATTTTTAGATTTTATTTAATATGAAAATAATTAAAGATAAAATTACAATTGATGAATTAAAAGAAATGGCGAATAAAAGCTTCGGAAATTTAGTTAAAGCAGTAGTTGATGTTGAAAAGGGAGTAGCAGCAATTGATGCAGAGTTGCACTCTGACGAGGAAGCAGAATTAATTAAAGAAGGATCAGAGCAAAAAAATTTATGGGGAATCAATTTTTACCCAGATTTAGAAGGTGAGGATTTTTTAGAATTCGATTCAATGATTAATATACGTCCTACCCAAAACAATAGAAGCAGAGGGATTGATGATCCTGAAATAAGAAAAAAAATAGTTAATATTGTAAATAAAATAGTGCAAAGATGAATTATCAACATAAACAATTATCTCAAGGAAGATGGAATGAATTATTTTTTAGGGAGCAGATGGCTAATGTGGGGAGCGAAGTAGAAAGAATAATTAAGTGGCGTGAAAAAGGAAATCATGACTATAGCCAAAAAGCATTAGACAGAGCCCTGGAATTATTAAATTTGACAATTAATGATTCGAAAAATAAAAATAAATTAAAAGAGATAACCAGAACATATGAAGCGCTTGTTGATTATTTTATGTTTGATAATAATTATGGATCAACTGACAAATTATGGCAAAATTATTTTTATGCTTTTAGCTGGGCATCTAGAATAAGAACAATATGAAGTTAAACGAATTAACAATTAAAGAAGCTAGAATACTTTTAGATAAAAAAGAAATAACTTCGGTTGATATAACTAAGGCGTGTTTAGATAGGATTAAAGAAGTTGATAGAAAAATTAATGCATTTTTAACAGTTTGCGAAAAAGAAGCTTTGACTCAAGCTAAAAAAGCGGATGAGCGAATAGCTCAAGGCGAAAAAGGCAAACTTTTAGGAATTCCTTTCGGGGTTAAAGACGTAATAATGACTAAAGGAGTACGGACTACGGCAGCCTCCAAGATATTAGAAAATTATATTGCCCCTTACGATTCTACAGTTGTAAAAAAATTAAAAGAAGCAGGCGCTGTAATGCTTGGCAAATTAAATTGCGATGAATTTGCTCATGGAGCTTCGGGAGAAAATTCCGCTTATGGTCCTACCAAAAATCCTTGGGATTTTTCCCGGGTTGCTGGAGGTTCGTCCAGCGGACCAGGAGCGTCGGTAGCGGCTGATATGTGTTTATTTTCTGTTGGAACAGATACGGGCGGCTCGATTAGGTGTCCAGCTAGTTTTTGCAATGTAGTCGGTTTAAAGCCTACTTATGGCAGGAATTCCCGCTTTGGGCTAATTGCTATGACTTCTTCCACCGATTGCCCTGGGCCTATGGCAAAGACGGTTGAAGACGCGGCTATTATTGAAAGAGTATTGGCCGGGAGAGATAAAAATGACGCCACCACTCCTGACGAAAAAGTACCTGATTATACAAATGAACTTAAAAAAAATATTAAAGGATTAAAAATTGGTATTCCTGAAGAGTTTATTAAGGAAGCAGATGAGGGAGTTTTAAAGGTATTTAAAGAAAGTGCAAAGGTATTAAATAATTTAGGTGCCCATACAATAGACATAAGATTACCTTATGCAAAATATGGCGTTCCAGCTTATTATATTATTACTCCTTCAGAAGTTAGCTCTAATTTAGCCCGTTTTGATGGTATTAGGTTTGGATTCTCCCAAAAGCAGACTAAAGATTTAAAAGAAATTTATTTTAAGTCAAAAGGCAAAGGTTTTGGACCAGAGGCAAAAAGAAGAATTATGTTAGGAACCTATGCTCTGTCTGCCGGTTATTATGACGCCTATTATTTAAAAGCACAAAAAGTAAGGACTATAATTAAAAACGAATTAGATTCTGAATTAAAAAAAGTGGATATAATATTGACTCCTTCACAGCCTGATGTAGCTTTTAAAATCGGAGAAAAAGTTAATGATCCTATAAAAATGTATTTAGAAGATTTATTTGCTATCCCAGTTTCGCTTGCTGGCTTACCAGCCATCTCTATTCCGGCTGGTTTTAGCCAGAAGATGCCGGTAGGACTGCAGTTAATCGGCAGGAGGTTTAATGAAGGAATGCTTTTTAGAATTGGTCATCATTTTCAAAAGAATACAAATTATCATCTTAATAAACCTAAAATTTAATTTAAAAAATATGTATAAAAGCAAGAAATTATTTTTAATTTTATTAGTACTATTTGCAATCGCGCTAGTAATAATTTTTTTCGTTAGGCAGGATAAACTGGCGGTAAATAACAATGATGAGTTAAAGCTATCAAACGAAGATATTATAAATGGAGCAGATTCTATAAAAATAGAAGAAGTGAAAGATATTAACGAAGCCGATCACTATCTAGGTGATTTAAATGCGCCAGTTCAAGTAATTATTTACTCTGATTTTGATTGTCCTTTTTCCGCTGCATTTTATGATACATTTGAAAAAATTAAAGCTGAATTTAGTAATCAAGTCGTTATTGCTTTTCGCCATTATTATTTATCTTCTCACCCTTTAGCTTTATCAGCTAGTTTAGCAGCTGAATGCGCGGCTGAACAGGATAAATTTTGGGAAATGCATGATAAATTATTTATGGCAAAAAAAGAAGATTTATTAAGTACCTCCCGCATTAATGAAGAGGCTGCCAATATTGGTTTAGATTTAGTAAAGTTTTCTAATTGTTTAGAAACGGAAAAATATAAAGATAAAATAGATGAGCAAATGCTAGCCGGCAGCCAAGCCGGAGTAATCGGCACGCCGACAATTTTTGTTAATAAAGAAATTTTACCAGGCGCTTATCCATTTGAAAATTTTATTGATCAGGATGGGGTAGAGCAGGAAGGGATGAAGAACATAATTAAAGGACAACTAGAAAGTTAGACAACTAGTAAATAGACAGCTAGAAGGATTAATAAAAAAATGTAACAATTTTAGTTTGTTTATTTTTTGTCTAGTTATCTATTTTCTAGTTGTCTTTTTTGGAAAGTTCGCCTAGTGGCCTATGGCGCCAGTTTGTCCGCTCGGCAAGGCGAGCGGATCCGCTCATTCACTCAAAAAATTTGAGTGAACTGAGCAGAGAGAATATTTAAATGATATGTATTATGTATATGTGTTATATAGCAAAAAAGATCAGAAATTATACATAGGATATAGCGCTGATTTAAAGACAAGAATTAAGAGGCATTTTAATGGCCAGGTTGATATAACTAAAAATCGTTTACCTTTAGAACTCGTATATTATGAAGCTTTTGCAGATGAAAAAGCTGCCAGAAAACAAGAATTGTTTTATAAAACAGGCCAGGGCAGAAGGATATTAAAGAAAAGATTGGAATTTTTATATGAATAATTTTTGGAGAGTTCGCCTAGTGGCCTATGGCGCCAGTTTGGAGTACTGGTTGGGTTAATAGCCCTCGAGGGTTCGACTCCCTCACTCTCCGCCTTCGCTTCGCTGTAGTTTGGCTTCGCTTCGCTGTAGTTTGGCTTTAGCCGCTGCAGTCCGTTAGCCAGGAAAAGTAAACGCGATAGAAGTAACTGCTAATTGACGGAAGCGATTAATTAATTTAATAATAATCATATGGATAAAAATATTGAAGAAACAATAACCTCTTTATCTAAGAGTTCAAGTAACTTGGAAAGAGAAATTAAAAATTATGAGAAGGAAAAAGAAACGTTCAAGTTGACAAAAAATTTGATAATAAAAATGATATGGTGTTTATCGCTTTCTCTTTTTTGGGTTATTTTTATTTGGGGAATATGGAGCAAGGGGGTTTACGCATTAGGCATCAATGCATTTATATTTTGGTTTTTTACACTGCTTTTATTTATTTGGGTATTATATTATAAAAAATATTATCAGTCTAAGGATTTGTATTGGATAATTCCATTGTTATTGATTGCCTTTAGCTTTTTAATTTATGAAAATCCGTTTATAAAAGTAATTAATATATTTATTTATCCAATATTAATAGCACTTTTTATAATTTTTGGTTTTTTAAAGGAAAAAGAAAACAGACACTGGGATTTAAATTTTGTTTTTAATGTAATAAGTAGAATTTTTTCTGTCGTCGTAAAAATAAGCAGCGCATTTAATTTATATTTTGATTTAATAACGCCAAAAAATAAGAAAAGTAAAGGAATAATTATAAAGACTATCCTTGGCATAGTTTTGTTCTTTATCATTGCCTTGATATTTATAATCCCGCTGCTATCATCCGCTGACACAGTTTTTGCTGAAAAGGTAGATGTAATTTATAATTGGATTAAAGAGATAATTTCAGTTTCGTTCATTTATAAAAGTATAATTTTTATCATTATTTCTGTCACTTTATTATCCTCGTTACTTGCTTGGGGGAAAAGGTATGATTTTAGTGAAAAAGAGGAATCAAAAAAGAAAATTGATTCAATTATATCCGGCATTGTCCTTGGAGGAATTCTTAGTATTTATTTACTTTTTCTTTGGATACAAACTGAAAAACTTTGGGTTGGAAACTTACCGTTTGATTTTAAAGATACGGAGAATTTAGTAAAAAGCGGTTTCTGGCAATTATTTTTTCTTTCCGGTATTAATACTTTAATTTATTTTTTTACTTATAGAAAAACAAATATTTTTGTTCAGAGAGTTTTAATTGCTTTTACAATCGCCTCGCTTTTATTACTGTTTTCAGCCGGACATCGAATGGCTCTTTACGTGACATACTATGGATTCAGTTATGAAAAATTTTTTGCTTCATATACCGTAATATATAGCGCCATATTATTCATGTGGCTTATTTTAAACTTGTTTAAAAAGAAAAGAGCAAATGTATTCAAATTTTTAATTTTTTTATTTCTTTGGATGTTTTCTGTTATTACAATCTTGCCAGTTGAGCAATTTATCCTTCGGACAAATGTGGCGTTATCAAAAAAACAAAATTCACGCGTTAGGTTGTTCGAACTAACAATGTTGTCACCAGACGTTTTATCTCTTGTGAAAAAATATCAAAGCGAAGGAGTGTTGAAAGAAAAAGCGGACTATCTTGAAAGAGAAAATGAACAAAAATCTAAAGAAGATTTTGATTGGGGGCCATGGATAGAAAAACAGGAAAAAAGAATTGCTGATAAAAAATGGTATGAAAAAAATTTAATAAATCTTATTGACGAATAAAAAATAAACTTATATAATAAGTCTTAGAAAATAAGTATATATTAAAATCTATATTTTAATCTATATTTAAATATA
>JBDRCJ010000091.1:0-3032 GCA_043821805.1 Patescibacteria group bacterium | reverse complement strand
AAACAAAATAAGATTTTACCTATCTTATTTAATTGTTAAAGTACATGTTGTAATCCGAATCCACGAATTATATCCGAATGCTTTAAATCAAATAATTAAATTATTAATTCACAACATCCGCATTCATTCGTATATTCGTATGGCTTTTTTTAGCAAGTAAAAATAACATTAATTCGCATGTGCCCCATTTGCCACGCCCGCCCCTGCTCAATGCGCTTACGCTTATGAGCGGGCGGTCGGGCGGGTAGTGGGGCTTTTTGCGCTAGCAAAAAAAACAAAAAACCGCTTTTCAGCGGTTCACAAACACTAAAAATGGGCATGCTTATTAACCGCTTTTATTATTAAAAGTTAATATATATTTACTCATATTAATAGTTTGTGGATAATTAATCTTAATTATATATATTATACACTATCACCAAATAGTGTCAAGGGTTTAGTCGTAAATATTTTATAATTTAATACTATAAATATAAAAAACTATTTTTTTACTTATTTTAGCTAAAATTTTAATAAAATAGCTTATAGTTTATTTGCAAATTCACAGTTCATCAGAGCTTAAAAAATCTTATATTTTTCTAATAATTCAGGATTGCTCATATTTAGTTGGGCAATTTCCTTAGAAATAATTTCATTTTTGTATTGACCCCTTAGACATTGATCTAGGCTTATCATCCCGTCCTTAGCGCTAGTTTCTATTACTGTTTTTATTTGCGCAATTTTATTTTCCCGAATTAAATTTGCCACCGCATGCGTATTTAATAAAAATTCACGCGCCGCCACTCGTCCGCCTTTTATTTTCGGGATTAATCTCTGGGAAATTATCGCCGCCAGAGTAATTGATAGTTGCATCCTAATTTGATTTTGCTGATAAGGCGGAAAGATATCTATTATCCGATCAATTGTTTGATTAGCACTATAAGTATGCAGAGTCGCTAAAACTAAATGGCCGGTTTCCGCTAAAGTTATGGTAGCTGAAATCGTTTCTAAGTCTCGCATCTCACCGACCATAATAACGTTTGGATCTTGACGGAGAGCATGTTTCAAACCGCTTTTAAAAGAAATTATATCAGTCCCTAGTTCTCGCTGGATAATAATACTTTTACTCGGCTTAAATATAAATTCTATCGGATCTTCTAAGGTAACAATATTACAACGGCGCTTTTTATTAATATATTCAATCATCGCTGCCAAAGACGTAGATTTCCCGCAACCGGTCGGACCAGTAACTAAAATTAACCCCTGATTAATTTCCAATAATTTATACATTATATCCGGCATCATAATTTCCTCTAAGCTCGGCATAGTTTCAGAAATAACTCGAGCCACTAAACCAGTACTGTTTCTTCCATAATGCAAATTAACTCGAAACCTATTTTTATTGTCCGGGGTATAACTAAAATCAAAATCTCGCTTCCTTATAAACTTTTCTTTCTGCGTCTCATTTAGAATTGAAAAAATCATTTGCTCTAATTCTTTTTGGCTCAATACTTTTTTATCAACATCAACTAAATTTCCGTCTATCCGTAAAACCGGAGGCGAACCAACTAATAAATGTAAATCAGAGGCTTTTTTAACTACTGCTGTTTGAAAAAGTTCTTTAATATTCATATGGTTTAATTATTAAATTATTAAATTGTTTTATATTACAATAATAACATAAAAAAAGGCTGATGTCATTAAGACCCAGCCAATTAGTAAATAAAATTTCTATTAATTACCAGCAATCGACAATCGCCATTCGTCAATCGCTCGCCTCGCCTGTCTTGCCGATCCGAGGCAGGCTGATGCTCTGGCGAAGCGGGTCAATCACCACAATCCTTTTACCATTTCTTTTTTTTCAATCCTTTTTCCGCTGCATTTATTTGAGCTTCTTGTTTCGAGGACCCTTTGCCGTTAGCGATAAGCTCTTCGCTAATATATAATCCGATTTCAAAAATTTTAGCATGATCAGGGCCAGATTCGCTTAATACCCGGTAATGGGGAGTAACCCCGCATACTTCCTGCGTCTTTTCTTGAAATTTAGATTTTGGGTCAAGGTAAAGCTGGTTTTTCAGGATATGATCAAGCTTGGAAATCATGTTCTTGCTAATAAATTTTTTTGCGGCGGCCTTGCCTTGGTCTAAATAAACCGCTCCGATTAAAGCCTCAACCGCATTAGCTAAAATAAAACGGCGGGCCTTTGAATCTTTATCTTTGGCCTCGCCTTTTGAAAGATATAAAAAATCATCTAATTCATTCACTTGAGCGACTTCTGCTAGCATGTTTGAATTAACTAAACTAGCTCGCCAATTAGTTAGCTGACCTTCCGGCGTATCTGGATAATTATTATATAAATATTCCGTTACAATAATTTCTAAAACTGCATCGCCTAAAAACTCTAACCGCTCGTTATGGTCTAATTCAAAGGTTGGATGCTCATTTATATACGAGCGGTGAACGACCGCTTGTTTTAATAAATCCTGATTTTTAAATTTCAAGCCGATTTTTTCTTCAAGCTTGGAAAAATCTCTTTTTTTAGAAATTCCTCGGCTTGAAGCCTGTTTGCTTTTAGCTTTTAGCATAGCTTAAATAAAGCATACAGCTATATAGCTAGATTGTTATGATAAAAAACAGTCTAGTTATATAACGATATGAGGTATTATTTATTATTTTTTTCAAGATCTTTGGCTAAGTCTTTATAAATTGCGCCTAAAACGCCGTTAACGAATTTTCCTGAAGACTCGCCGCCGTAAGTTTTAGCAATTTCTATTGCTTCATTTATCGCCACTTTCGGCGGAATATCATCAACCATGACTAATTCATAAACACCGATTCTCAATATATTTCTATCAACAATCGTGATCTGGTTTAAAGGCCATTCAGTCGCATACTTAATAATATATTCATCAATTTTTTCTAAATTATTTATAATCCCCCGTACTAATTTTTCGATAAATCCATTATCATTAAAATTCGGGGCAAAATTAGAAAAATTGCCTTCTATCATTTTTTCAATGTCTTTCGCTTCGCCTTCATTAAAATCCCACATA
>JBDRCJ010000090.1:0-5265 GCA_043821805.1 Patescibacteria group bacterium | reverse complement strand
CTTTAGCTCTCTTTATTCCACCTTGCGCTAATTTTATCCTTAAATCAGCGCTATTTTCCAGCTCTTCTATTTTCTTGGCTAAATCTTTATAATTATCCGGTTCATATGGCCAGGATCCGCCTTTTGACAACCACTCTAAAGCTCCACCGGCCGGTATAATACAAGGGAGTCCTAAAGACATAGCTTCGGTTAATACCACTGAACCATATTCTATCCACCATCTGGGAAAAATAAAAATATGTGCCTCAGCTAAATTATTATACATCTCTTCCTTGGTTATCCAGCCTGGGAGTGAAAAATATTTCTCTAAATTCAACCCTTTAATCATCTTCTTTAAGTTATTTTCTTCCGGTCCGCAACCTCCTATAATAACTCTATATTTATCTTTATTTTTAAGTAAATTAAAAGCCTTAACAACTAAATCAAAGCCTTTTTCTTTAACTAAGCGCCCCGAGCAATACAAGATTATTTTATCCGGCGATTTTTGATGAGATTGAATTGATTCCGAGCTAATACTTTGCTCCTTAATAATACCTACGGTATTAACCATATCTTCAACAATACTGGTTTTTTCTTTAAGCCGCCCAAATTTATAATAAACTTCTGCGAGATGCGGAGTATTATATATAAAAGCCTCCATCCGATTAACTATCGGGTTGCCAATCCAATGTTCTAAAAAAAATCTAAATCTTCTTTTAATACGCGTCATAAAATTCTCTGCCTTTATTTCCGGATCGCGCCAGCAATTAAGTTTCATATTAAAAAAAGCCACTATCGGCGCCTTGCCGCCCAGTAGCTTATAAAAACCTCCGCTATATAAAAAATTATTCCCGTCTAGATAGAAAACGTCGGCTTTTGATTCGTATTTTTTAATAATTCGGTAACCTTCTTTTTGAATTTTTATGTATTTATGCGATATTATGTTTTCTTCATAAACCGCATAGGGTAATACCCTGTCAATAAAATTAGCCGCTGATCTTGTAGTTATTACAGACACTTCGTGCCCTAATTCCCCCAATCCCTTGGCCTTAAGATGCAGATCGGTCACTGAACCGCCGCTGGTTTTAAAATTCAATTTTGTGGTAATTAATATAATTCTCATGGCTCTAGATTAATATTTTATCGTCTATAAAAGGACCGGTTTTAATTTCATATACTTCCGAATCCTCTAAAAAACGGACGCCGTGTCCGCCTCTGAATAAAATTGCCAATTCTCCTGCTTTAATTTGAATAGATTTGAAATACTTTTTATCTTTACCATATAAATCTATTTTTATTTTCCCTTTGATAACGATTAAACATTCTTGTAAATTATTGGTGATTCTTTTTTGCAAAGAATGAAGATGCGCCTGAACGTATCTGCCCTTAAGATGTTTAGCGGTTAAAAGTTGTAAAGCTTCGCCTTCCGGAGTAAGCGGATGAGAACCTTTTTTAAAAGACTTTACTCTAATAGCAATAAGCTCTTTTTTATAATATATTTTTTCCATACTTATATATTAGCCCTTTGGGCATAAAAAATTAATGCTCATTCTGTTTCTGCTTACATTCGTATATATTCGCGAATTCGCATTATACATATTATTTCACTAAAAACTTTTTCTGCTTAACGATCGGCCGGCCTATACGAACTTCGTCTTGCGCGAATTTTAGATCTTCTTCCGCCATCATCTTAACTAACTCTTTGAAAGTAACTTTCGGTTTCCAGTCTAAAACAGTACGAGCTTTAGTGGGGTCGCCCAATAAAAGATCCACCTCATTTGGACGAAAATAATTAGTGTCTATTTCAATAATTACTTTACCGGTCTGCCGGTCAATTCCTTTTTCTTCCATACCCTTACCTTGCCATTCAATATCGAAATCTAAATGCTTAGCGGCTTCGGCAACGAATTCTCTGACTGTATGAGTTTCTCCGGTAGCTATTACAAAATCATCTGCCCTTTCCTGCTGTAAAATTTTCCAGATAGCCTCCGCATAATCTTTTGCAAAACCCCAATCACGCTTGGCTTCAAGATTGCCTAAGCGCAGCACATCTTGCAAGCCTGATTTTATGCGCGCTAAACCTAGGGTGATTTTTCTGGTTACAAAATTAAAACCTCTTCGAGGTGATTCATGGTTAAATAATATGCCGTTAGCCGCAAAAATGCCGTAGCCATCACGGTATATTTTAGTTATATGAAAAGCAAAAACTTTTGATAACCCATAAGGAGATTGGGGATTAAACGGTGTAGTTTCATTCTGCGGTGTGGCTAGAGCCTTGCCGAACATTTCCGAAGAACTGGCCTGGTAATATCTAATTGGCATCTTTAAATTACGAATAGTTTCTAAAATTCTAAGCGGTCCAATTGCATTGGTATTAGCCGTAAATTCGGGGATGTCAAAACTTATGCCTACATGGCTTTGAGCCGCTAAATTATAAATTTCATCCGGCTTAATTTTATTAATTATGCGGACTATATTAGAGCTGTCAGACATATCACCATATACCATAAAAAAATTCGGTTTGTCTGAACTGTTAAACAGGTGGTCAACGCGATAAGTATTAGGCCAGCTGCCTCTTCTTTGGATACCATAAACCTGATAACCTTTTTCTAAAAGTAATTCAGCTAAATAAGAACCGTCTTGTCCGGTTATGCCGGTAACTAATGCTTTTTTCATAAAATAAAAATTAATTTAACTATTTTCTATTAAATCATTAACTGCTCTTTTTGTAAACCCCGTTAAATCCATTAAACCAATATCACTTGTCGGCGGCCTCACTTTATCGGATAATTTATCATATCTAGCGCAGTTAACAACTTTATTTAACGGGATAAACCCAGTAATGTTCATTATACTGATTTTTGTCTAAATAAATATATTTAAAATGCAATTCATCTAATAATTTAAAAATATCTTCCGCGGTATGGCTATATTTTTTAAGCAAATCGTAATGTAATTCTAAGAGAATATTTAAATCATCGGTTTTTTTTAAATATTCTTTCATTCCTGATAAAGCTAAATATTCTGCTCCCTCTACATCCATTTTAATTAATCTTGGTTTTATATCATTTGACTCAATAAAATCATTTAAAGCGTAACTTTTAATTTTTAAACAGCCTTTTTCTGAAATGCTGCCTGCTTCACCGCCCTGATGTTCCTGAAAGCTTACCTGTTCAGTCTTATTGGAAACTACCGCTTTAACGGGTGTAACATTTACTAAATTATTTAGGGCTATGTTTTTAGAGACATGCTTATAATTAACTGGATCGGGTTCAAAAATATATACTTTACTGTCCGGACTGGCTTTTGCGGCTATTAAACCAAAAATTCCGCTGTAACCCCCTAAATCAAGAATATCGCCTTTATTTAATACAACATTTCTTTTCCACATTGTAAGTAAATGATGCTCATGCCGGCTCTTTTTAATTTTTTTAACAAAAGCGTGCTGAGTTGGGTGAGAAAAACACATTTTTATTTTTATATCGTCTATATCAACTATAATATATTTTCTTCTATCCAAAAAATAACAGATTTTTCTTATTAAAATTTTAATATAATATCTGCTTGCCCAACGCAAATCCATTGTAAATAAAGTTTTCAATTTAGACATTTATATATTGTTAATTAATTCTATGTCGTTTTTTTCCAATTTCCAGCCGGCTGCTCCGTAATTTTCTTTTATATGCTCTTTATTCATAGCCATGGGAATTGGGACATGACCTTTTGAAATTATCCAATTTAAAGCCACTTGGGTCGGAGTTTTTTCATACTTTTGGCTTAATAGCTGGATTATTTTATTGTCCCCTGCCCGCAGATTGCCTTTTGCCAAAGGTCGATGCGCTATAATTTTTACATTATTTTTTTCACAATAAGGAATAACATCTTTTTCGGCGAATCTATTATTTAAATTATATTCTATCTGGTTCGCCTTGAGCCCTGTGTGGTCTAAATGCTTTTGCGCCTGTTTAAGCATCTCAACGGATGCGTTACTGACGCCGATATATTTAACAATCTTTTTATCAACTAAATATTCTAAAGCTCGCATAGTTTGGCTTAAAGGCATCTTTTTGGTGAGCGGATTTTCCGTTGACCAATGAATTAAATATAAATCAATATACGTGGTGTCCAATCTTTTTAGGCTATTCTTGGCCGCTTTTATAACCGCTTCGTATTCAAGATTGTCTTTCCATACTTTAGTAATAATAAAAATTTTTTCCCGCTTAAAGCCTTTTATGGCCTGGCCGACGATTTCTTCGCATAAACCCTGACCGTATAATTCGGCCGTATCAATTAATCTAAAGCCCAACTCAAGCCCGTATTTAAGAGCTTCTATTGATTCTTTATAATTAGACGGGTCCCGCTCATACTTACCGCCCATGCTCCAGGTGCCCATCCCAATCTCGGGTATATTCATATTATCTAATTTACAATTTCTGGTTCCGGGTGCGGTATAATAAATTTCCCTTTATAGCCATTGTTTCTTATTTTTGGAATTAATTCTTCGGCAATGTTCCAGGAAAGCATTAAGGCATAGTCCGGCTGGTTTTTATATAATTGCTCCTCCGCGATTACCGGAATATGCTTACCCGGGCTAAACATCCCGATTTTAAGCTCGCTTTTTTCGACTAAATAATCTATTGATTCCTTATCAAGATGACAATAGTTAATCAATGTATTTCCTTTAGCCGGCGCGCCGATGCCAACAATACTTTTGCCTTGATTCTTTAAATCTAAGACTAATTTCTGGATTTTAAATTTATTGGCTCTAACCCGATTAGCAAAATTATCAAAAGTTTCTTTATTATATAATCCGCTCTCTTCTTCTAACTTTATTAATTTATTTACATTTTCTGATACAGGATACTTTCCCTTCTTAGCCGCATACACTATTATACTGCCGCCATGAATAAACCCTCTTCGGGCATCTATTATTTCCATATCATGCTTTTTAAATAAAACTTGCAATGGTTTAAGAGAATAATAGCGCAAATGCTCATGATAAATTGAATCATACTGCAGCTTTTCTATAAAATCCAATAAATAGCCTGATTCCGAAATAAAAACTCCGTCATCAGTTAGCAAGTCTTTAACTCCGGCCACAAAATCATCTAACTTATTTACATGAGCGAATACATTGGTGGCCGTTATTATTTTAGCTTGGCCATGCTCTTTAATTATTTTAGCCGCCAGATCTTGAGTAAAAAAATCCACCACTGTCGGAATATTGTTTCCCAGCGCCATGCTCGTGGAGCTCGAAGGATCAATACCGAGAATCTTTACTTTATG
>JBDRCJ010000089.1:0-6571 GCA_043821805.1 Patescibacteria group bacterium | reverse complement strand
GCACGATTTAGTAGATTGCGCTAATTGCGGAGTCCAGTTAGAGATTATTTCTCTGCACCCCTTGCAATTATCAGAATTAAGTCCTGAAGATGAAAATGGGGCAGAGGAAGATGATTTTAAGGATGAATAAACTTAATATTTTATAATTTTGACTTTACAGAATAAAGCCAGGTAGGTTTTGTTTTTTTGTTAATACAAATTAACGAATTTACAACGAATAAAACAAATAATAGTAAATGTAATAAGCCGATATTTGTTTTATTCGTGAAAAGATTTGTTTATTTGTTTTATTTTATTTTAGGTTCTGCACTTCCCTTTTAAAACTTCCCCCCCTGTCTCTATAGTTTTTGAATAAGCCGAAACTGGCACAGGCTGGGGGAAAGAAGGACAATGTCTCCGGGGAACGATAGTTTTTTAGAGATTTTTACTGTCTCCTCCATGCTGGAGACCAACTTTATTTTATTAGGCGGGAATTTTATTTTTATTAGTTCTTTTTTTATTTTTGGGGTGGCTTGGCCTTTAAGTAGAATTATAAATTTAACTTTCATTTTTATAATTATTGCGAGTTGTTTAAAATTTGTCCCTTTGTCAGCCCCGCCAGCGATTAAAATAATCGGCTCGGAAAATGATTGTAAATCTGCGATTGTTGAATCCGGAGTAGTGGCCATACTATTATTAAAATATTTTACCTGATTTTTTGTTTTTATATACTCTAATCTGTGCTCTAATCCCTTAAAGTTGGCGACAGCTTTTTTTATTATATCTTGTTCAATATTTAATATTTTGGCAACTTCAACTGCAGCGGCAATATTCTCTTTATTATAATTACCTATTAATTTATTTGGTAATTCTAATTTTGTAAAATAAATAATGGTTTTTCTAAAAGAAAATTTTTTAAATTTGTCATTTAATTTTTTATTAACTACTAAATAATTATTTTTTTTCTGCCATTTAAAAATATTACTCTTTGCTTTCCAATAATTTGATAATGATTTATGATAATTTGGATTATTCGGATCAGCCGGAGCCATATGTTCTTTTAAGAAGTTAGTAATAACCGCGATTTTCGGGCTTTTATCTAGATCTTCAAGTTGGAAACTGGATAGCTCTAGAATCACCCAATCAGTTTTTTTAATTTTATTTAAAAAGGAAAACGGGGCGATACCAATATTTCCGCCAAGCCAGGTTTTTTTTCCAGCTAGCTTTAAGATGTGATTAATTAAGCTTGCGGTTGTTCCTTTGCCCTTTGTCCCTGTTACGCCGATTATATTTTTAGTCGGGCATAATTCAAAAAATAGCTTCATTGGGCTTGAAATTTTTACTTTAGCATCTTTGGCTTTTTTTATTTCAGGAGTAAACAAAGGATAACCTGGCGATCGGAAAATTATATCATATTTATTTAGATTTTTTTCGTAATTTTTTCCTAGATGCCATTTAATGCTTAGAGGTGTTCGACGCCCTACAGGGTGTCGAACACCTTGCCTAAGGTCGCAAATTGTAATTTCAGCTTTTATATTTTGAGAAATTAAAAATTTAATCAAGGCCTGATTTTCTAAGCCAAAGCCTAAAACACAGATTTTTTTATTATTTAAAAATTTTAGTTTTTCTTTTATGTTTGACATAATTAATATATTATGTTAATATTTTTTTACGTTCTTTTAAATAGGGGGCTAACAGATGAGTATATATTGCATTATATTAACAGTTTTTTGTTTGGCTGACCTAATTTTTACTACCATAGGTATTAAATTCGAATTTATTTCAGAAGCTAACCCGTTGTTAGGTTGGTTTTTCCAAAAAGGCGGAATACCTGGGTTAATAATTAGCAAGGTTATACTTAACTGTTTAGCCTTAATAGTTTTTGAAGCAATTTATCAGAAAAACCTTTTGCGGCGGAGAAGAATAAGACTCTATTATTTAAGTGCAGTTTGTTTATATCCGGTTATATTTTTTAGCGGGTCTTGGCTAAGTTTAATCACTTTTTATAAGTTTTAAAAAGGAGGGGGGATTATGAATTTAGAAGAGATGCTTTCACTGCCAGAAGAGTCTGCAAGTTTGCCGGAAGTTATAGAATTTGGTCCTTTTCAAAAAATAAAGATAACATCAAAAGAAAAGATAGTTGAAGCAATTATTAAAATACTAATAAGTAAAGCCCAAATTTTAGAAAAGAAAAATTTAAATGTTTATGATTTTCCGAAATTTCCAGAAGAAGAGCCTATTATTCACTTTGGTAGACGAGACGGAAAAAATTACGTCGGTTTCCGAAGATTCAACAATTGTTCTATTGTTAATGAGAGCTTGCCTCTTCCCTCTGGTATTCTTTATGATACGTTATTGCGATTTGAGTTTTCGCATTTAATAATTATTTACTGCTTCAGCCAAATTATAAATTAGGCTGGGGTAAATCATCTATCGACAAGCAGAGCTTAACAACTCTGCTTTTTTTAAATTTCTAACTTTCTCATTTCTCCCCAATTATCTCCAACACTTGCATCAACCACTACTGGCACTTTTAATTTAATAACACCCTCCATTATTTTTTTAATTTTTTTTGTTACATCTTTAATTTTATCTTCTTTTATTTCAAATAATAATTCATCATGCACCTGGAGCAGCATGCGCATTCCGGAGTTCAACTCCGGGTACCCGGAGTTGAACTCCGAGTTAATTTCTATCATGGCGATTTTAATCATATCAGCGGCTGTGCCCTGGAGAGGAGTGTTAATAGCCATACGCTCGGCTGCTTTTTTTACCTGCAAAACTGAAGAATTTATTTCTGGCAGATAGCGGCGGCGATTAAATAAAGTTTCGGCATAGCCTTTTTCTCTAGCCAGCTCAATAGATTCTTCAATGAATTTTTTAATATCTTTATAAGCAATAAAATATTGGTCGATAAAATCTTTTGCCCGCGCGTAAGGAATATCAGCGGTTTGAGAAAGGCCATGCGGTCCTTGGCCGTAAAGAATACCGAAGTTAGTCGCTTTCGCTTCCCGACGCATGCTATTAGTAACTGTATCTGGACTGACCTGATTAATTTCTGCTGCCGTAGCAGTATGGATATCTGCGCCAGCCCGGAAGGCTTTAATCATTTTTTTATCATTTGACATATGAGCGGCCAGCCTAAGTTCGATTTGCGAATAGTCAAGACTAACTAGCCTGCAACCTTTAGCCGCGATAAAAGCCTGGCGGATTTCACGACCTAGCTCGGTGCGGATTGGAATGTTTTGTAAATTTGGCTCAGTAGAAGATAGACGGCCGGTGGCGGTAATAGTCTGGTTAAAACTGGTATGAATTCGGCCAGTTTTTTTATTAATTAATTTAGGTAAAGCATTAATATAAGTAGTAATTAATTTCATTAATTCGCGGTGCTCTTGAATTAATTTTATAATCGGATGCTCATCTTTTAGCTTATTTAATTCATCAGCGGCCGTAGATAAACCAGTTTTAGTTTTACTGACATAAATAGTAGGAATAGCTAATTTTTCGAAAAGGATTTCGCGGAGCTGTTGGGTAGAATTAATATTAAACTCCTGGCCTGCCTGTTTATATATTTTTTTCTCCAGTTTTTTAATACTTTCTGAAATTTTTTTATTCATTTGCGCTAGCGTTTTTTTATTAATTAATATTCCGTTATTTTCCATCTCAGCTAGCACTTTAATTAAAGGAATTTCGATTTTATTAAAAAGGCTGTCAAGTTTTTGCTCTTTTAGTTTAGGCTTTAATTTTTTTACTAGGCGATTGGTAAAATCAGCATCTTCGCAGGAATAGAGAGATAATTTTTCCGCGCTCACTTCAGAAAAACCTATTTTTTCTCGGCCCTTGCCGAGCAGATCGTCTTTGCTAATTTTTTCGTAACCTAGTTCACTAAATGTTAAAATATCAAGGTTGTGTTGGCGGCTGCCAGGATTTAAAAGATAAGAAGCGATCATCGTGTCAAAAAATTCTCCGTTTACTTCAACTCCGGCGTTTTCAATAACCCGAATATCAAATTTAATATTATGGCCGATTTTTTTTATATTTTCATTTGCAAAAACCGGTTTTAATTTTTCTAGCCAAGGATCGGAGATTGACGATTTCAGATTGACGATTTCAGATTGACGATTACTTGCTGGTGATTGGTAATTGAATAAATTTCGTTCTTTGTTTCTTGTTCTTTGTTTCTTGTTCTTTGTTTTTAAAATTAAGATAATAAGCGATTCCGGATTTCCAGGAAAAACTAACACCTAATAGATCAGCGGTAATCGGGTCAAAAGAGGAGGTTTCGACATCAAAGGTAAAAACTTTTTCCTTTTTTAACTTATTTAAAAAAGAAGAAAATTGCTTATCATTTTCAATTAAATAATATTTAAATAATTTTTTATTTCGCGCAAATTTATTAATTACCCGCTCCGCTTTGTCTTCTTTCGTTTGGTTTGGGTTGCTTATCAGCAAGTTTTGCACCCTGGGAAGTAATGATTTAAATTCAAGTTCGCTTAATATTTTTACAATTTCGCTTTCCTGGTAATTTCCGAAGATCGCTTCTTCTAAATTAAAATTAATTCGAACGTCGCATTTTATGGTAGCTAATTTTTTACTCTGGTAAGCGTCTTGCTTATGCTGGGTTAATAAATCCCTTGTTCTTTCTTTTATTTTTTTAGAATTAATATTTCTATAAACTTTATCAAGAGTTTTAAAATTTTTTAATAATTCAGTAGCTGTTTTTTCTCCAATACCCCTAACCCCAGGGATATTATCGCTCGGATCGCCGCGCAGGGCCTTGTAGTCAATCATTTGCTCCGGAGTTAAGCCGAAGCGGGCGATAACATTGGCTTTATCGTAAATAACGCTATCAGATATTCCTCGGCTCATGGTGTAAACTTTAGTGTGCTCGTTTACTAATTGTAAGGTATCTAAGTCGCCAGTTAAAATAATTTTATCAATCTGGCCGTCAACTTTTTTAGCAATCGTCCCAATTAAATCATCAGCTTCAAAGCCAGCCATTTCATAGATCGGAATATTAAAAGCCTTAGCAATCGCTTTTACGTACGGGATTTGCTTATAGAGATCGTCCGGCGCTTTTACTCTAGTCGCTTTGTATAGAGCATATTCTTTATGGCGAAAGGTCGGGCCTTTTTTATCTAAAGTTAAAGCTACATAATTAGGTTTATAATCGCGTAATGCTTTTAATAAGGCGGCGGTAAAGCCATAGACCGCATTAACCATCTCACCTTTTTTCGTGGTCATGGTCGGTGGTAGGGCGTGAAAGCTACGATGAATTAAAGCATTACCGTCGATAATAATAAATTTTTTATTAGTTTGGCTCATATTTTAATTACATCATAGAAAAATCGTTATGACAAGCTACCTGACTGTTGCATTATATATAATTATGGTAAAATATAGATGCTAATTAAATAAATAAAAATTTATGCCAAAGAAAACTAACAATAAAAAAGATGGAGACACGAAAGATAAAATTATGAAAGAAATCCATAAGATCGGTGACGAAGTTACGGATTTAGTTAAAAGCGTAAAAGAAAAGTATAGTCAGGCTGATGATAAAACTAAAAAGCAGGTTTTAGCCGGCTTAGCCGGTGCGGCCGCTTTAATCGCCGGAGCGATTGGTTATAATAAAATGAAAAAGAAGAAAAAGTAATACTCAAATTGCTAGAAAATAATAAACCGGGAGTCTAAAACTTAGATTTCCCGGTTTTTTAGTCAGTCAGGTTGACGGAATTTGCATAAAAGGGCTGTTAATTATTTTGTGAGGTAAATTTTTCTCACTTGAAGATTTGAATTCTCCGCGTTTAAATTCATTAATTGTAGATCTTTTTGAGTTAAATACTATTATTAGGTAATAGGCTGCTTTTTTGGGATCAATATTTTGTCCGCAAGTTTCAATGCTTATTGCCGCGAAATCATATTCTGGCCAAGTGTGAACCGCCAAATGCGATTCGGAAATTGTTACGGTTCCGCTTACTCCCCAAGGCTCAAAGGTATGAAAACTGCATCCGATTACTGTTGCCCCGGTTTTTTCAGCCGCTATTCGCATGTGTTTTTCAATAAAATTTACTTCTAATAACTTTTCTCGGTTACATTCGTACAAGTCAAGCATCATACATCTTAGTAAATGAGCCATTTTAACCACCCCCCTTTTTTTTATTTTTTATTTTCCCTCCCTTTCTACTGTTTAAATAATATTTTAGCAGTAATTTTATTTTTATACAATAAAAATGCGCTTGGTTAAAACGCATTGCTATTGTGGACCGTAAGGGACTCGCCCCATCATCCCAGTCATACGACAGGACAGGTCCGATAGGGTAAAAACCCTTGACCTCCTAAAAAATTATTTAACTGTGGACCGTAAGGGACTCGAACCCTTGGCCTCCTGTATGCAAAACAGGTGCTCTAGCCAACTGAGCTAACGGCCCGTAATATTTTAAATTAATAGTTAATATTGCGGGGAGCTAAATTTTAAAAGCGGGGCAAATAGCCAGGTAATAAAGCCGCCAATCATGTTAGTCATCACTAAAATTCCGATAAAAATAAATAATAAACCAATTAGTTTATAACCTAAACGCGAGCCTCCTTC
>JBDRCJ010000088.1:0-6082 GCA_043821805.1 Patescibacteria group bacterium | reverse complement strand
AAAATCGCTTAGCCAGTCTGATTTTTCAGGTTTAGAGAAAGAAATTATTGTTGTTGATAATAATTCAAGAGATGATATAAAAATTATTCTAGCTAATACTTTTCCTAAAGTTAAAATAATTTCTAGCGAGAAAAATTTAGGTATGGGAACGGGTAATAATTTAGGAATCAGAGAGGCTAGGGGAGAGGTTCTGCTAATTTTAAACCCAGACACAATTATAAAAAATAATTCTATTAAAATTTTATTTAATTATCTGACAAATAATCAAACGGTTGGAATAGTCGCTCCGAAATTAATTTACCCTGATAGTAAATTACAAATTTCTTGTTTTCGGGAATGGAAATTTTTTACTCCATTCCTGCGCCGTACTTTTCTTGGTAAACTGACTAAAAAGCATTTAAATAATTTTTTAATGAATGATTTTGATCATAATACTATAAAAGAAGTTGATTGGATAATGGGCTCCTGTTTTTTAATTAAAAAGGAAATTATGGAAAAAGTTGGGTTATTTGACGAGCGGTTTTTTATGTATTTTGAAGATAGTGATTTATGCCGGCGCGTGAGAAATGCTAAATCTCAAGTTATTTATAATCCAGAAGCAATAATAATTCACGACCATGCTAGGGAAAGCGCGGCTAAGCCTTGGTATCTTGCACCGTTTATTGACCGCTTAGCCAGAGAGCATATTAAGAGCTGGATACGATATTTTATTAAATGGAAATAATTATTTTAAAATTACAAATACAAAATTACAAATCACAAATAAATTCTAAATTACAAATCCAAAATCCAAAATATTTATATATTTGAATTTTGTGCTTATTTGGAATTTACTATTTTGAATTTGTAATTTATAAAGCATGCCTTATTCTAAAAAAGCACTAGCTTTACATAAAAAGCTAAAAGGAAAAATTGAAATTAAATCTAGAGTTAAACTAAATACTAAAGAAGATTTAGCCATTGCTTATACACCTGGGGTTGGAGCAGTATCACTCGCAATCGCTAAAAACCGAAATCAAAGCTGGGAATTAACTAATCGGGGAAATATGGTAGCGATTGTGAGCGACGGCACTGCGGTTTTAGGTTTAGGAAATATTGGCCCGCGAGCCGCTATGCCGGTAATGGAAGGGAAGTCGGCAATTTTTAAAGAATTTGCCAATATTGATGCTTTTCCTTTATGTATTAATACGATAGAAACCGAAGAGATTATAAATTTCTGTAAATATATTGAGCCCAGTTTTGGTGGAATAAATTTAGAGGATATTTCTGCGCCGAGATGCTTTGAAATTTTAGAGCGTTTAGAAAAAGAGTCGCGAATTGCCGTATTTCATGATGACCAGGACGGAACAGCGATTGTCACCTTAGCCGCTTTAATTAATGCCTGCAAAGTTCTTAAGCGGGAAATTAAAAACCAAAAAATAATAATTAATGGAGCCGGCGCAGCCGGAATTGCGATTGCGCGTTTACTGCTAGCTAAGGGAATTAAAGATATAATTTTAGTAGATAGCATGGGCGCGATATATAAAAGCCGGGAATTTTTAAATATTTATAAAGAAAAAATTGCTTTAAAAACAAATAAGAAAAAAATCCATGGCAATTTAGAAAAGGTTATTACTGGACGGGATGTTTTTATTGGGGTTTCTAAAGGAGGAGTATTAGAAGCTAAGATGATAAAAACAATGAACCCAAAGCCGATAATTTTTGCGATGGCTAATCCTCATCCAGAAATATTACCTAATGAAGCGCTTAAAGCCGGTGCGGCAATTGTCGGCACTGGCCGGTCAGATTATCAGAACCAAATTAATAATGCTTTAGTTTTCCCCGGCATATTCCGCGGGTTGCTCGATAGTTGGTCAAGAAAAATAACTACTAGGACAAAACTTAATGCCGCTCAAGCGATTGCTGGATGCATAAAAAATCCGACTAAGTCTAATATTTTACCCAGTATTACTGATAAAAAAGTGGTAAAGAAAATCGCTGATTGTGTGGGTTCTAATAAGAAGAAGTAATATTATTACTAATTTAATATATTAATAAATTGACATTCTGCAAAAAAACTGTATAATTAATAAATGATTTTAAAATAATAATAAATTAAAAAATATATGCCAAAAATTGCCGTAATAAAAACTGGCGGGAAGCAATATAAAGTCGAAAAGGGCCAGACTATTAAAATTGAAAAATTACCAGAAGAAAATGGTAAAAAGGTTAAATTTGAAACTTTATTAATAGCTACCGATGATGTTAAGGAATTTCAGGTAGGAAAACCAAGCATAGGCAAGATTGTAGAAGGAAAGGTATTAGAACAGGGGAAGAGCAAAAAAATAATGGTCGTGAAGTATAAAAATAAAACGCGCTATAAAAGAAATATCGGGCATCGTCAGTCTTTTACAAAAGTTGAAATAACCAGTATCGCAAGTTAAATTTATTTATACAAATTAAAAATCCCGCGTTCATGAGAGCGCGGGGTTTTGATTATTTCTACAAATTTACAAAATAGGAAAAATAAAACTAGTAAGTAAAATAAAGCCAGTGATTATAAATGATAATTCAAAGCAAGTTATCCAATTTTCTGTATTTGTGCCTTGATGTAATGAGTATTTTACCCCGCGGTCAAAATGTCTGCGCAGTAAAAGAAGTCCACCAAAAATAATTAGTCCGATACTTAAATATAACATAATACCTCCTGTAATTTGGTTATTATGATTTTCACTTTGTTCTATCCCAAAATTTATATTTTGTTAAAGATCAATTCTATATTTTAAGGCATTAGTTAAGGTGACTTCATCTGCGTATTCAAGATCAGAACCCATGGGCAGGCCCTTAGCTAAGCGGGAAATTTTAATATTATAAGGTTTTAACATTTTAGTTAAGAATAAAGCGGTGGTTTCACCTTCAACAGTCGGATTTAAAGCTAAAATTATTTCAGTTAATTTACTGTTTTTTATTCGTTCTTCTAACGACCTTATATTTAAATTTTTTGGCTCAATGCCGGTAATAGTATTAATTAATCCGCCTAGTATATAGTATAGACCATTATATTGTTTAGTGGATTCAATAGTAAGCATGTCTTGCGTATTGGAAACAATACATAACTGGGACTGATTTCGTTTCTGATCAGCGCAAATATAGCATGGGTCAGATTCGGTTATGGCTAAGCAGGTTTTGCAGACAGTTGTTTTTTCTTTTAACTCGGCAATCGTTTGAGCGAATTTTTGCAAGGCTTCTGGATCCATTTTTAATAAATAAAAAACATAACGCTCAGCAGTTTTTGGACCAACCGAGGGCAATTTTTCAAAAAAATTAATTAAATTTTGGATAGAAACTGGGAATTTCATAAGACTTTTGTAAAATAAGCTTTTGAGATAATTATTTCAAATTTCGTAACCAAAGTTTATAAAATGCGAATTACTGCACCGCAGGGCGTTTGCCAGTTGGACAGTTTAATCACTACCCTACGCCAATAGCGCATGGCGTTATTCGCATGTGCCCCATTTGCCACGCCCGCCCCTGCTCAATGCGCTTACGCTTATGAGCGGACGGTCGGGCAGGTAGTGGGGCTTGCCGCCTGCCCGCCTCTGGAGGGAAGGCAATAACGTAAAATTAGCCGAAATGTTATTTTGCAAGAGGTTTATAAACTAGGAAAACCGCCTATTGCCTGCATTTTTTGTGCCATTATTCTTTGGGTCTTTTTTATAGCTTCATTAATGGTCTCTGCTATTATACCTTCTAAAAAACTAGTTGATAAATTTTCATCTATTGTAATTCTGGTAACTTCCATATTGCCGTTCATTTCAATTTTAACTCCGCTTTTTTCAACTAAAATAGATTCATCGGCTAAAGCATTTTGCATTGTCTTGGCTTGGTCTCTTAAGTCTTTAATGTTTTTAAGCTTATTAAACATATAGTTTTTAATCTACAAATATAATTTTAGTATATATTTTTAGATGTAAAATTAATAATAATAATTTTTAAAGTTAAAGGGTGAAAAAAATCACCCTTTGTTTTAGTTGGTTAAATTTGATTTTTTTTCCAATTATTAAATTGCGCTTGATATTTTTCTAACAAGGCTTCAAACTCAGATAATTTATCTGGTTGTTCTGTTAATAAATTAATAATAAATTGGCAAAAGTTAATTTTATGAAGTAGCACATTAACATAATCAGGAATTCTCACTTCTTCACCATTAACACAAAGATAATGCATATTATCCCTCCTTTATAATATGTGAAATTAAAATTCTGGTGGCTCATCATGGCTTGTCTTAGCAATAGATTTAAAGCTAACTGTTTCTTCGTCGAATATTAAATTTAGTTTTCCAGTCGGCCCATTTCGATGCTTGGCAACATAAATTTGAGTAATATTTTTTTCAGACTCAGGAATATCATCAGGGTTGTAACTTCTATCAACCGCTTTCCGGTAAATAAATATAACAACATCAGCGTCTTGTTCAATCGAGCCAGATTCTCTTAGATGGGCTAGCTTTGGGATTGCCGGTTTTGATTGTTCGACTGCGCGGGAAAGCTGGGACAAAGCGAGTACCGGAATATTCAATTCGCGGGCAATCGCTTTTAAACCGCGGGTAATTTCCGCTACTTCTTGCACACGATTATCACCGTATTTACCGCGTCCTTCCATAAGCTGTAGATAATCTATAACGATTAAACCTAAGCCTTTTTCCATCTGCAGGCGGCGGGCTTTTGTTCTAATTTCCATGACTGAAGAAGTGGCTGAATCGTCAATATAAATCGGGGCTTCGGAAAGCTGTCCCATGGCTTCGCCGATCCGGGCGAAATCATTATCTTCTTCCTTGTCTGATAAGCGGCCAGTACGCATGCGCCATAAACTAACGTTTGCCTGCGAACATAGCATACGGTCAACTAATTGCTCTTTACTCATTTCTAAAGAAAAAATTCCAATACCAACTTTACTTTTTATAGCCGCTTGGCGGGCAATATCGAGCGCTAAAGAAGTTTTTCCAACGCTAGGGCGGGCGGCTAAAATTACTAAATCTGAATTTTGTAAACCAGCGAGTAAGTTATCTAAATCGCTAAAACCAGTCGGTAAACCGCGTAATTTGCCGCTCTGTTTATGTAGTTCATCAATTCGGTCAAAAGCCTGGGTAAGTAAATTATCAATCGGTAAAAAAATATTTACTAAATGCTTTTGTGAGACGCTAAAAATTTTTTTTTCTGCTTCGTCAAGTAATTTCTCAACGTCTTCTTCTTCCTTAAAGCTTAATTCTGAAATCTGGCTGGCTGCCTGTTGCAATCGCCTTAAAGTGGCTTTTCTTTGAATAATATTTGCGTAATGAATTACGTTAGAAGATGTCCCAACAAAATTTGATAGTTGGGCGAGGTAAGTTCGGCCACCAATAACTTCAAGCTTGCCTTTTTCTTCTAGTCTATTAGTCATACTTAAAATGTCAATCGGTTCATGCTTATTATACAAGTCGAGCATTGTTTCATAGATAGTTTTATGGTTGTCCTTATAAAAATCATTTTCTGTAATTATATCGCCAACCCTAATAATTGCGTCTTTATCAATTAAAAGCGAGCTGATTAATGATTGTTCTGCCTCAATATTCTGTGGCGGCATTTTTAAAGTTGTTAGGGTGTCTTTTTCTGCCATATTAATTATCTTAACGTATTGAAACATGTTTGGCAAGAATGATTTTTACACTTTTTTTCCACTTAAATTTATTATAAATATTTCAGTTTTTGCTTGCAAAAAATTAATTAATCTGCTATTATCAAATAAAGTAAAATAATCTCTGCTTTAAAGCAGTTTTTATTTTGTAAATTGCGCCCATAGCTCAGTTGGTAGATCTCCGCCAGTAGGCGGACAGGCGCCAGCCGGCGGACTTTTAAGCAGATATATTTTAATAAGCGCCCATAGCTCAGTTGGTAGAGCAGCTGCCTTTTAAGCAGAAGGTCGCAGGTTCGAATCCTGCTGGGCGTACTATGATAATTGTTTATGCAATTTATAATAGTGAAAAAGAAAAAATATATATAGGTCATACCGAAGATCTAATTAATAGAATAAAACGCCACAATAATGAATTGCCAAACAAAATTAAATC
>JBDRCJ010000087.1:0-6705 GCA_043821805.1 Patescibacteria group bacterium | reverse complement strand
ATTTATATAAAAACTTTAATAACTTTAATAAACTAATAAATAGCCAGA
The DNA here is from genome assembly GCA_043821805.1 of Patescibacteria group bacterium. Lineage (GTDB taxonomy): Bacteria > Patescibacteriota > Patescibacteriia > Patescibacteriales > CAYMCJ01 > JBDRCJ01. The sequence goes on along the minus strand of JBDRCJ010000087.1, from coordinate 6,657 downwards.
TGAAGTAGTTATACCTTAATATAAACTCATCATGATTGCTTAACTTTATCAATACATAATAAATTAATAAATATACTACATGAACTTAATCATCGTTGAAAGTCCAACAAAAGCAAAAACTATAGCAAAATTTTTAGGAGCTGAATATAAAATTGAGTCTTCTTTCGGGCATGTCAGAGATCTGCCAATAAAAGAAATGGGGGTTGATATTGAAAACGAATTTAAGCCTAAATATGTTATACCGGCCAAAGCTAAAAAAACTATTACTAAACTAAAAGAAGTATTAAAAAAAGCCGATGAAGTAATTCTAGCGCCTGATGAAGACCGAGAGGGAGAAGCAATCGCCTGGCATTTATCAGAAGCATTAAAGCTTGAGCCGGCTAAAATTAAAAGAATCGCCTTTCATGAAATTACCAAAGAAGCGATTGAGAACGCTTTAAAGCATCCTAAGAAAATTAACATGAAACTAGTTGATGCTCAACAAGCTAGGCGAATTCTTGACCGATTAGTCGGTTATGAACTATCCCCTTTTCTCTGGCGCAAAGTCGCTAAAGGCCTATCAGCCGGCCGGGTGCAAAGCGTAGCCGTTCGCTTAATCGTGGAAAGAGAAAGAGAAATTAAAAAATTTAAGTCAGACGAGTACTGGACGATTATAGCTGATTTAAAAAAACAGAAGACAAACGATACAATTTCAGCTAAGCTAAATAAAATTTATGGCCAGACGATTGATAAGCTTGAAATTAAAAATAAGGAGGAAGCGGAAAAAATTAAAGAAAAATTAACTGGAGCAAAATATCTTATCGCCAAAGTCGAAAAAAAACAGACTAAAAAAAATCCGCCTAAGCCGTTCACAACCTCAACTCTGCAGCAAACCGCTAATCGCTGGCTTGGCTATTCGGCTAAACAGACAATGATGCTAGCCCAACAGCTTTACGAAATGGGTTATATTACTTATATGAGAACCGATTCGTTAAACTTAGCTGATAAATTTTTAACTGAAGCAAAAACATATTTAGAAAATAATCATGGTAAAGAATATACCCTTAGCGCTCCTCGGCGCTTTAAAACTAAATCTAAGGGAGCCCAAGAAGCGCACGAAGCGATCAGGCCGACCGAAGCCGGACGCGAACCAGAAAATTTAAAAACAAAACTTAATAATAATCAATATAAATTATATAAATTAATCTGGCAACGAGCTTTAGCCTGCCAGATGCCGGAGGCAATACTTGACGCCACTACTATAGACGTTGATGCTAAAAATACAGTTTACCAATTTCGCGCCAATGGCCAAATTTTAAAATTTCCCGGCTATTTAAAAATTTATCCGGAAAAAAGCCAGGAAATAACCTTGCCGGAAGTTGAAAAAAATGAAGAGCTTAATTTAATAAAATTAAATAATGAACAGCATTTTACTAAACCGCCGGCTCGTTATTCAGACGCCGGCTTAGTAAAGGATTTAGAAAAATACGGTATTGGCCGGCCTTCAACTTATGCTCCGACAATAACAACTATTATTAACCGCAACTATGTAGTTAGAGATGAAAATAAAAAATTAGCGCCTAACGATATTGCTTTTGTTGTAATTGATTTATTAATAAAACATTTTTCCCAAATAGTTGATTTTCAATTCACCGCCAAGATGGAAGATGACCTTGACGATATTGCTGATGGGAAAATTACCTGGCAGCCGGTGATTAGCGATTTTTATAATTCATTTCATAAAAATTTAGAAGAAAAATATAAAAAAGTAAATAAAAAAGATATTATGCCAGAAGAAAAATCTAAAGAAATATGCGATAAATGCGGCTCAGCTATGATAATTAAAATCGGCCGTTATGGAAAATTTTTAGCCTGCAGCGCTTATCCAGAATGTAAAAATATTAAATCTATGCCCGGAACCGATAGAGACAAAGACGGGAAAGATGACAGTAAAGAGATTAAGGAATTACAAAAAAAATATATAGGTAAGGTTTGCGATAAATGCGGCGCGCCCATGGCTATTAAAGTTGGTAAATTCGGCCCATTTTTAGCCTGTACCGCTTATCCGAAATGCAAAAACATTGTAAACGTAGAAGAGAACAATAACTCAACCGGGATTAAATGCCCTGTTTGCGGTAAAGGAGAAATCGTTCAAAAAAGAAGCCGCCGTGGAATTTTTTATGCCTGTAATGAGTACCCTGATTGCAAAACCGCGTTTTGGGCTAAACCCACCGGCGAAAAATGCCCGGATTGCGGTTCTTTATTAGTAGAAGGAAAAAAAGAAATTAAATGTTCAAACAAAGAGTGTGAATTTAAAAAATAAAGGAGGGGAAAATTGTCTGATTGGCTAATTTTTGTCTGTAGCAAAGAGCGCAGAAAGGGCTGTGATCGAAGAAAAATTCTTATAAGAAATTTCTGGTCATACAAAAATAGAAGAGTAATACCAAGACGAAAAGAAGATCGCTGGCTACTGCGGTTAAAAAAAGGAGTTATTTGATAAACCATTTATTGGAGGGAGCAAATGAGCGCACATTCATCATTTAAGTCGAAAAACCCTTGGAATAAAAAATTGAAAATGGAAACCCACCCCAACCAAGATTTGCCAGCCAAAGAAAACGCGAAAGAAAAGCTGAAAAAAAAGCAGAACTAGCTGAAGAAGCTCAAAGAGCAGGAGTAACAGTAGCTGAGCTTACTAAAAGAAACATTCTGGAAACTGAAGAAAAAACGAAAAATTTCACTGCGCAATCCCTTTCTTTTGAAACTGATGAGTATTATACCTGGTATCGTAGGTATTAGAACCACAAAAAGCCGAGAGCATAACGCTCTTGGCCTTTTTTTATTAGCCCTAAAATAAAAATTAGCCCAGGAATAAAATTCCAGGGCTAATAATTTAAAAACCCCATGAATGGGGTTAATAAAAAATACTGACATTTTTATTAATAACCCAATTCATTGGGTTTATATTATAAGCTTTGGCATTCATGCCAAAGCGTAATGTCCAACATAATGTCTAGGAATAAAATTCCAGGACTAATAATTTAAAAACCCCATAAATGGGGTTAATAAAAAATTATTAAAACAATACTACGAAATTTTATGCAAACCTAAAATTTTGAATATATACGTTTATTATCATTTTTTCTTTTTACTCCCCTTTTCATGAAATTTTTCTGTTAATTTTTTTACCCCCTCGCTAATTAAAGCTAAATAGGCAGTGCCGTGTTCAACCTTATCTTTGAACTCCTTTATGGCTTTATCTACTTTATTAATTTTCTCCCGCACTTCCTTAATAATTTGAAAAACCTGCCGCATGATCATAACTAAATAATAAATAAACCAAGCGACAAAAACCGTCAGCCAGAGAATACAAAACGCTATTACAATATATAATAGATCTTTTGAATTTTGAATAATTTCCATAAAATAAATTTAATTTTTAATTATCAATTTTCTTTATTAAAATTCTCTTTTTGCTGTTCAATCAATTCAATTTTAATTCCACCGAATATTCTAGCAAAAAAATTATAAAAAGAAGCAACCATATATCCGACAATCCAGCCTAAAAAGCAAGCAAGCAAAGCAACAAAGATTCCGATAAGAACCCCTACGCCTATATTAAATAAAGCAACAATAATTACAGAGCCGAAAAAATCTTTTTGTAAAATAATATTAAATAAAGCTGAAATTGCCACTGCCAAAGAAACAAAAAAACCTAATAAACCATAAAAGGCGGCAAAGATATTAGCAACTGTTATTTTATTTACTTTTTTTATCTCGACCATAAAAAATAACTTTTTAAAAATTTCTAATTTGGGCTTTAAATTTTTTTTCTAATTTTTTTATTAACTCTGTCTGTAGTTTATCAATCTCTTCGGCAGTCAAAGTTTTGTCCTCGGCTTGATAAATAATATGAAAAGCTAAATTCTTTTTACTTTCCCCTAACTTGCCGCCGCTAAAGACGTCAAAAAGCTCAAGTTTTTTTATTAATTTACTAAAGTTAATTATTTCTTCTCTAATATCATTATACAATATTTTATCTTCAACTACAAAAGCTAAATCTCGCACTATCGGCGGATATTTAAAAATTTCTTGATAAGTACTATGATTTTTACTACTTAATGCTTTATAAAAACTTGATAAATTAATTTCCGCTAAAGCTACTTTCTTTTTAAGACCAACTTGAGCTGCAACTTCTTCGTCTAAAACCCCCGCATAGCCAATTTCCTGATTATTAACTTTTATACTTGCTGTACACTCTTTATTCATCCAGGAAGGATAAGTCGTGGCTGGAAGATATTGCCCGTTTAAATTAAAATTATTAAGTAAATATTCGACTACTCCCTTTATTTTACTAAAAGAATTATTTTCTTCGGCAATAACGATCCCTAATACTTTTTCCTGCCTTGGCAGCTTAATGTTTGAAATATTATCTTTTTTTAATTCTCCTGATTCGTTTAAAAATATATTGCCAATTTCAAAAAGGCTAATTTCGTCGTATCTTGGCTGGTTTAATTTAACGTTTTCCAGCAAATTTGGCACTAGACTCTTTTTTAATAAATTTAAATGACTAGCGATTGGATTTGCTAATTTAATATTATTAACTTTCTTTACTCCTAATTTTTTAAGCTGGTCTTCACCAACAAAAGAATAATTAAATACTTCAGTTAAGCCACCTCCCTGGCTAAGAAATTCTTTTATTTTCCTTTCTATTTTTCTTTCCTCGCTTATCTGGGGAGTATCCATAATAATCTTCGGCATCTGAAATTTTAAATTATTATAGCCATAAATTCTAACAATTTCTTCGACTAAATCTTCGGCTAAAGTTATGTCTCCGGTAGCCCGCCATGATGGAACCTTAACTGACATTACTTTTTCTTTTTTCTTGGCTACTTTAAAACCTAAGCGAGTCAAAATATCATTAATTTTCTTTTCGTCTATTTCTTCACCAACTATTTTATTTAACCAGGCTAAATTTAACTCAATTGGCCCTTGATTTATTTTAAATTTTTTCTCATCAGCTATCAGGCTTTCTACTTTCGTTTCCGGGCAAATCTTTTTTATTAATTCAATCGTCCGATTAACAGCAATTTCAGATAAACTAGGATCAAGATTTTTCTCAAACCGCATTGAAGCTTCTGTCCTAAGATTGAACTTTTGAGCGGTTTTTCTAATGCTTAACGAATTAAAATTAGCTGATTCTAGAATAATTGAAGTAGTTTTTGCGCTTACTTCGCTATTGGCTCCGCCCATTATCCCGGCTAAAGCAACTGAATTTTTACTATTCGCAATTACCAGCATCTCTTTATCTAATTTTCTTTTTTGTCCATCTAAAGTTTCTAATATTTCGTTATTTCTCGCCTGCCTAATAATTATTTTATGTCCGCCATTTTTATTATTATTTGCGCTAAAAAGCGTAGAATCAAAAGCATGAAGGGGCTGGCCCATTTCCAGCATAACGTAATTAGTAATGTCGACAATATTATTTATCGGCCGCATCCCAACCGCGCTTAATCTAACTTGTAGCCATTTTGGTGAATCTTCAATTTTGATTCCATCAATTGCTACCGCCATATACCTTGGGCACAAACTAAAATCTTCCACTTTAACGCTAATTTGCATTTCATTTTTTGTGATATTCGCGCCGCTAACTGAAGGATTATAATCTTTTAGTCCAAGGCCGAGAAAGGCGGCTATCTCCCGCGCCATTCCGTAATGATTCCATAAATCAGGCCGATGGGTAATTGATTTATTATCTACTTCAAAAATTACATCCTCTAAATTTAAATATTTGCCAAAAGCCTGACCGATCTTCGCTTTTTTATCTAAAATAAATATACCGCTATGATCCGGTCCTAAGGCTAACTCGTCTTCAGCGCAAAGCATACCGTTAGATATTTCTCCCCGAACCTCTCTTTTACTAATTTCTAACCCATTCGGCAAAATCGCCCCTGCTAAAGCAACCGGAACTTTTTGTCCAATCTTTATATTAAAAGCGCCGCAAACAATTGATAATTTTTCCTTGCCAACGTCAACCTTAACTAATTGCAACCGATCAGCCTGTGGATGCTGTTTTGTTTCTAATATTTTGCCAATTACAATATTTTTATATTTATCAGCCTGTTTTTGAACAGAATCGATTTCTACTGTATGCATAGTTAAGCGCAAACCTAACTCTTCCGGAGAGATAGACTTCGGAATATTTACAAATTCTTTTAACCACTGTAGTGACAAATACATATATTTTAATTAAATTTTATCCCCACGAATTTACAAATCCCATACGAATTTACAAATATTAACTCAAATGTTTTATTTTGTATTCGTAAATTCGTAATTAAATTCGTTATTCGCAGGAGTATCAAAATTGCTCCAAAAATCTTAAATCACCACTATTAAATAATCTAATATCGTCAATCCCATATTTCATCATAACTAATCTCGTAAGGCCCAAACCAAAGGCAAAGCCAGAATATTTTTTTGAATCAACGCCTCCGTATTCCAATACCCCAGGATGAACCATGCCACCTGGCAATAACTCCAACCAACCAAAATTTTTGCAACTCGGGCAACCCTTACCTCCGCAAATGGTACATTTCATATCTAATTCAATTCCTGGCTCAACAAAAGGAAAATAGCCGGGTCTAATTCTAGTTTCAACTTTTTTCTTAAAAATTCCAT
>JBDRCJ010000086.1:0-11239 GCA_043821805.1 Patescibacteria group bacterium | reverse complement strand
ATTTTTATTAAATATAATATTAAAATAAGATCATTTTTTACAGCTCCTCTTCCCAAAAAAAATCTGCCTATAATCATCTTGACATACTTATAAATTAATTTCAAGCATTTAAATTTTTCGCTTGTTTAAACCAGCTAACAGCAATTTGTAGCAATATTTATATATAATATTAAAATTTATATTACGGGCATTTACGTTATATTATTAACATCAACGCCTCTTATCTTAAATAATTTATTATTGGATTGGGGGCTTTTTTATTCATTTTATCTATCTCTAATTGTATCTTTATTAATTTTCTATAACAAATTTTAGTTAAAATTAATACTTATAATTGATATATTTTCTATGAGCGCAGAAAAATTTATGGTTTTTTATGATTATAAAAAGAGAAGGAAAATATATTTTCGAATTTTTATTATTTCCATATTTGTCAGCTTTATCGCCCTAACATTAAATGCGGCTATCAGTATCGCCACTACGCAAATTAAAGATACTAATTATGATTATAATTACTATTTTAATAATTATGACAATAAAAAATTAGCTCTTACTTTTGATGATGGGCCCAGCCCGGTTAATACTTTAAAAATTATTAAAATTTTAAAAGAGCATGATGTCCCAGCCACCTTCTTTTTCATCGGTGAAAATATTTTTAAAAACCCGCAAATAGTACAATCCGCTTATGATGCCGGCATTGAACTTGGCAATCATTCATTTACTCATTCCTGGCAGGTCCATAAAAGCCAGCAGCGCCTAACCTGGGAATTAAACGCGACTGATAAGCTTATTAAAAATATTACCGGCCGATCAGCTATTTTATACCGGCCTCCTTATTTGCTTGATGTCGGGTCAGATCCGATTTTTCTTCCTTATTATCCGGAAATTACTGAACTCTGGGCTTTAAATAACGGTTTTATTACAGTCGGTGCTGATATTGATCCAGGAGACTGGAAAGCTAAATCGCCTGATGAAATTAAAAATAATCTTAAAAATACTATTGATAATGGACATATTATTCTTTTACATGACGGCGGTCCGGAAATGGACGCTACGGTTAAGGCTTTACCTGACATTATAACCGAATATAAAGCTAAGGGTTATGAATTTGTTACTTTGGCTAGCTTATTAGGGCTTACCCAAGAAGAGGTCATGCCTATTCCCCTGCATACTAAATCTCTAAAAAATAAATTGGATAATTTTTATTTATCTTTTATTTTCTTTATTGCTCCTAAATTTTTTACTATCATGTGGGTTTTAGTAGCGGTTATAGTTTTTAAATTATCTATCTTATTGGGTCTGCTCATTTCCATCTGGATTAAAAATAAACCAAAATCAGATAAAAAAAACGAGGCAAAAACTAACCTGCCGAATGTTAGCGTAATTATTCCGGCTTATAATGAGGAAAAGGGAATCGGGGCGGCGATAAAAAGCGTATTAAATAATACTCATCAGCCTAAAGAAATTATAGTTATTGATGACGGCTCGACTGATCAGACCTGTGAAATAGTAAAAAATTTACAAAGATTGCATGGCAGCTTAATCAAGCTGATTCAGGTTGAAAATGGAGGAAAATCAGTCGCTTTAAACATCGCCCTAGGCTATGCTACTAACGAAATTGTTATTTGCATGGATGGAGATACAATCTTCGGTTCGCAAACTATTGCTAATTTGATCAAACATTTTAATGATGATGAGGTCGGCGCGGTTGCCGGCAAAGTCCGGATTGTCCGGCCCCGCAACCTGCTAGCCGCTTTTCAAGGTCTAGAATATATTACTGGGCAAAATATTGAAAAAAAAACTTTTAATTTGATTAACGCTGTCGGAATAATCCCCGGGCCAGTAGGCGCTTGGCGTAAATCTTTAGTGCTTAATTGCGGTGGTTATTCAAATCATACCTTAGTCGAGGACCAGGATTTAACCTTAGCTATTTTAAAAACTGGGAAAAAAATAATCTACGAACCCAAAGCTATCGGCTATACCGAAGCGCCCGCAACCATAAATGATTTTATTAAACAAAGATTCCGCTGGATTTTCGGCACTATCCAGTGCTTTTGGAAATATCGTTCTAGTCTTTTTAGTAAAAAACAAAAAAATTTAGGTTGGATAATTTTACCAAATATATTTTTATACAATATTTGCTTACCTTTATTTTCGCCTTTAATAGACATAATAGCTCTAGTCTCAATTTTTACCGGCTCTTGGTTAAAAATCATTATCGCTTATAATCTTTTTACCTTTTTTGATGTTTTATATGCCGGTATTGCCTCCTGGCAAGAAAAACAAGACCGCCACCTTCTTTTAATAATCCCTTTTCAGCGCCTATTTTATCGCCAGCTAATATTTTTTGTAGTCTTAAGGGGCATAATAAAAGCGATAGAAGGAACGAGTGTTTTTTGGAATAAAATTGAAAGAAGCGGCGAGCTACAGAAACAATACTTAGAAATACCAGGCCAGAAAGTATTTGACTAGCTTTTTAAATACAAATTAATAAATATTACAAATCAACGAATCAATTCACAAATTGAACAAATAAAAAAATTACTATTGATTAACTATTGATTTACGTTATTGCCTTCCCTCCAGAGGCGGGCAGGCGGCAAGCCCCACTACCTGCTTCGTCAAGCTTCGGCAAGGCGGGCAAAAAGGACACATACGAATAAAAGTCCTGCACACTAAAAAGAAGTAAATAGTAGAAATAAAAACTATTTATTTTATTTGTTGTGGATTAGTTGATTTGTAATATAAACAATTATATTTCATTACTCAACTATTGTTAGTATGTAATAATTTCTTTCCAGGGTCCGGCCGGCACATCCGTTTCTTCAATAAACCGCCATTCGGTAATATCATTAGTATTCATATTTAAACAATCCCAGACCGCCGGCGAAATATCCAGGCCAGCATAATTATTAAAACTGCTTTTCGGCGAACCATCGCCAAAAACATAATTAAAATCGTCTGTTTCCATCGGTCCGACATCTTCCCATTGTGCGTAGCAGGTCCGGCCCTGATACTTAACTTCTATCCACCTATTTTTAATAATCGAACCAGTACTATTATTCCCGTACCAGGGAATTTTTTTTATATTTTCCTTTAATTCTCCTCCGTCGTCATATTCTCCGTATGGTAGGGCAAAATAAAATGGATTTTCATTCGGGGTAAATGCGCAGGGAAAATAACCGCAGCGATCTTCGGGTGAATCAACTCCGCCGAAATTATCTTGCCAATTCTCATCCCAATAGCTTTCTTTATTTGAAATGTAATTATTATCTTCGCCTGATTTTTCTCCTACCCAAAAATACGTCGTCATAACCTTTTTAATCGGATAAGCAGATACTGGAGTTTTATCCTGGCCTGGCAGTTTAACTTCAGCTAGTGGTTCGGCTTGATTTTCATTTAATTGATCGGGAATATCCTGGCCAGCTAAATCTATGGGGCTGTTAATTAAATCAGGTGAATTTAAAATTTCATCGGTTTTATTATTTTCCGATATACTATATGTCTCCTCTAAATCATTAACTTCATTAAATTGGTTATTTTCTCCGGTATAGTTAATTTCTAAAGTATTGTTATTTATTTCGTTTTCGCTAAATTTTGTTTGCTGATTTGCACTGTCTTTTTGCTTTTCTGTATTAAGGTAATAAAAAAATATTATGAGACTGGCCAATACCAATAATAAAAAAAATCTTGTTGCTTTTAAGTTATTAATTTTCATAATTAATCATATTTTATCAAATTATTTAGTTTTAAGTATATCCCTAATTTCCAAAAGCAGTTCTTCTTGCTTTGATGGCTTTGACGGAGTTGGCGCTTTTTCCTCCTTTTTATGAAGCTTATTTATATAACGGATTACTAAAAAGATAACAAAAGCGATAATAATAAAATCAATTACGGTGTTTAAAAATAATCCGTAATTAATTGTTGGCGCTCCGGCTGCTTGCGCATCGGCTAAATTATTAAATTCTTTCCCGGAAAGATTAATAAATAGACCACTAAAATTAATTTTACCTAATAGTAAGCCGATCGGCGGCATAATTACGTCATTAACTAAGGATGTGGTTATCTTCCCGAAAGCCGCGCCAATAACAATGCCAACGGCTAAATCAATCACGCTCCCTCGCATAGCGAACTCTTTAAATTCTTTTAACATTTTCATAAATTTATAATTAATTATTATAAAATAGTAAAAAATAAGTTAAGGGAATAATTTTAATTTTCGAATTTAGGTTTAATTCCTCCTGGCTAATAATAATACCGCCTGTAAAACCAGCCTGTTTAAAAATTTTTTTATCTATTAGAGAAATTTTTTTCTGATAGCGAATTAAAATCGGTAGATTTTTATTTTTCTGCTTTACGAGAAAATTTATTTCCGTCTTACGGATATTATCCCGCCAATAATTTACCCGCTCTCCCCAGTTTTCTAAAGTTTCCGCTTTTATTAAATGGCTAAAAATTACATTTTCCACTAAAGCGGAAAAAATTTCCGGTTGGTGCAAGCGCTCACGGCTGAATTGCCAATAATTTAGTGATCCGTGAATATAAGAATAAAATAACCAGAATAAAAAAGGGTCGCGAAAATATACTTTCTTCGCTCTACTTTTAGCCAACTCCTTAGTCGGCCCTATCTGGTAAATTAATTTAAGCGCGAACATTGACTCAAGAATATTTAAATACTCGGCCACGGTTAAATGAGTCTTAGCTTTAGTTTTTCTGGCGATTGTTTTATAGCCGACTGGGCGGCCCAACTTTAATAAAACCTGCTCTAAAATCTGCCTCATTAAAAAAATATCTCTGCCAATTTTAGCTAAATCAGCGATCTGCCAATATAGATAATTACTGTATATTCTCTGGCTAACGGCTCCTCTTTCAAAAAAGCTATTAATACTAGCTAAAAAACCGCCGGTTAAAAAATAAATATCTAAATAATAATCTAGTTGGTTTTTATATTTTAAATAATTATTCAGTTTAATTTTTTTAATAATCGCCGGGTTAACTAAACTTACAAACTCAGAAAAATTTAAACTTGTTATTATTTTACAATCTACTTTTACCGGTAGGCTTCTTATTTTTTTATATTGCTCGCTTAATAAACTTGAACCAGCTAAAAATAAAGTTACATTTTTTAATTTCCCGGCTCGAGCTAAAAAATCTATTCCCTTAACCCAGTCTTTAACTAAAGTTACTTCATCAATAAAAATAAAAACCCGCTTCTTATTCTGCGAGCTCTGATGGTTTAAAAAAGTTTTTATAAGCTCATTAAGCTGCTCATAGGTATCAATATTATGACAGGAATAATAAAAAATATTTTCCGGGTTAATATTTCTCTTGTTAATTAACTCCTTAATAAATAATTTAATTGCGGTCGTTTTACCGACGCCGCGCGGACCTTGCCAAAGATGAATTTTATCTTTATCAATTTCTAATTTGGTTAACACTTTTGGCTGCCATTTTATAACTTGATTATTATAAGCTTCAATCACCGGATCAAGTTCTAAGCTAATTTTTTTCCACCAAGGATTTTGGATTGATAATAATTCATGAGTAATCTCCATATAAAAATTCGAATTTGCGAATTAATACAAACACCACAAATTACGAATAATGCAAATTAATTGTTTGCAATATTTGCACACTATTTTTTGCAGTATTTGCATACATTTGCGGATTCGCATTATATTAGGTTCGTAATTTCGCATCACAATCTATCTTTAAAATATTCTCCTAATTCCTTAATCTTCACTCTCACCTGCTTCATACTATCTCTATCTCTTACTGTCACATCGTCTTTATCTAAACTATCAAAGTCAACTGTTACACAATATGGCGTACCGATTTCATCCTGCCGCCTATATCGTTTACCAATATTACCGTTATCATCAAATTCGCACACATAATCCTTTTTAAGTTTATCATATACTTCCCGCGCCTTCTTAACTAATTTTGGTTTATTTTTTAATAATGGAAAAACCGCAATTTTATACGGCGCAATATTTGGTTTTAATTTAAGTACGGTTCTTGTTTCGCCATTTTTTAACTTCTCTTCAAAATAGCTTTCCGATAAAATTGCCAGTATTGTTCTATCTACTCCGAATGTTGGTTCAATTACATACGGAATATATCTCTCCTTATTTTCTGGATCTGTATATTCTAAATTTATTTTACTATGCTGCTGATGGTTTTTTAAATCATAATCAGTGCGATAAGCAATCGCCCAAAGCTCGTCCTGCCCAAAAGGAAAATCATACTCCATATCAATTGTCCTCTTAGAATAAAAAGCTCTCTCTTTTTCCGGAATTTCTATATCATGCATCTTCTTTTTATTTAAGCCGATAATATCCATATAACCATGCATATATTTTACCCAATCATTAAATATTTTATTCCAATTAGCTTTTGGGTTAATAAAATATTCAATTTCCATCAAATCAAATTCATAAGTGCGAAAAATAAAATTACCGGTTGTGATTTCATTTCTAAAAGCTTTACCGATCTGGCCAATACCAAAAGGAATTTTTACCAAGGAAGAATCTACAACATTTTTAAAATTAATAAATATACTCTGCGCGGTCTCCGGCCGTAAATAAGTTTCTAAGCCCTCTTCTTCGACCGGCCCGATTTTTGTTTTAAACATACCGCTAAACATCTTCTCCTTAGTAAACTCACCGCCGCATTCAGGGCACTTATTAGCGTTTTTTAGTTTATCCGGTCGGAAACGCTTATGGCATTTTTTACATTCTACTAGCGGATCTTTAAAATTTGTAACATGGCCGCTAGCTTCTAAAACTTTTGGAGAGGAAATAATATTGCCATCAAGTCCTTTCATATCATCCCGGTCATGAATAAAATACTTCCACCATGAACTCTTAATATTATTTTTTAATTCAACCCCTAGCGGTCCGTAATCATAGCTATTAGCCAAACCGCCATAAATTTCAGAATTTTGAAAAATAAAACCACGGCGCTTGCAAAGCGACACAATTTTTTCCATCTTATTATTTTCCATATATTTCTTATTAATCTTATAAATCTTTGCCTTTTAAACACTAAATAACACTAATTAATACGAACGAACACGAATTATAAGCAAAGATTTATAAAATTAATATGATTAATTTTACATCTCATCAACTGTTTCTATTCCTAGCAATTCTAATCCATTTTTTAGAACTTGGCTTACTGCATTAATTAGAACAAGTCGAGCGTCTCTAATTTCCTCTTTAGTTTTTAAAACCGACACACGATGATAATAATCATTAAACATTTGCGCTAAATCAAATAAATATTTAGCAATTTCCGATGGATCATAATTCTCTCCGGCCTTTTCCACTATTTCCGGAAACATTGCCAGTTTCAAAACCATCTCATGTTCTTTATTTTCTAATAAATTTTTAGTAGTAATGTTCCTTGTTCTATGTTCCTTGTTCCCTAATTTACGAAATATACTCCTTACACGCGCATATGTATACTGCAAATAAGCGGCCGTATAACCTTCAAATTGCAGAGCCTTATTAATATCAAAAGTAATAACCTGATTAGCATTTACTTTTACCATCTCAAATTTAATCGCCCCGATCGCTATTGCTTTGGCTACTTCTGAAACTTTATTTTCTCTCCAGTCTTTATGCCTTTTTTTTGTCTCCTTTATTGCCTTTTTAATTATTTCTTTGCTCAATTGCTGGTAGGTAATTATTTCGCCAGTGCGCGATGACATCATGCCTGAAGGCAATTTTACAAATTCGTAGCTTAAATGAATAAATTTCTCTTTTTGGCCAATTAATTCTAAGACTTTAAATAACTGCTTAAAATTAAGGCTTTGCCTAATATCAACTACGTAAATTGATTTTGCTAACTTATACTTCTTAACCTTTTCTAAAGCAAGCGGCAGGTCTGCTACCGGATACATGGCAGTGCCGTCAGAGCGTAGAAACATTAAAACTCCTAAATTATATTTTTCTAAATTAGCGATCACTGCCCCCTGGCTTTTTTCTAACACACCTTTTTTTAATAATTTATCAACCATCTTTAGCCCATCGCCAATAAATTCGCTTTCATAAAATATCTTAGTAAATTTTATTCCTAGCTCTTGATATATTTCATTAAACTGCTTAATGCTCCATTCCCGTGTTTTTTGCCAAAGCTGATACTCGTTTCCTTGCCGGCTTTCAATTTTTTTCATTATAAATTTTACCATCTCATTTCCAGTCTTGCTTTTTTCTAGTTCTTTTATTGCCCGAGCATAAACCTGGCCAAGAAAATAACCTTTATTATTATTTATTTTTTTATCCTTAAAAAACTCTGAATAAGCCCAAATTGTTTTAGCCACATGAATACCAAAATCATTAATATACGAAACAGGCACGGTTTCATTACCATTAGCGGCAAGAATTTTATTAACTGCATCGCCAAAACAAATATTTCTTAAATGCCCGATATGATATTCTTTGTGGGTATTAGCATTAGAATATTCAATCATTACTCTTTCTTTACCTCCATTTTTATTTTTTCCATATTGATCTTTCTCTTTATCAATCATTTTAAATAAATCACTACCCAAAAATTCATTATTAATCGTAAAATTTAAATATGGGCCAATTACTTTTATTGAACTAAATCCAGAAGATTTAAATTTAAGCTTAGTTAATAGCCAGCTAGCTGCTTCAGCCGGAGATTTTTTAATAACTTTCGCTAACTGAAAACAGGGCAAGCTTAAATCTCCCATTTTCAAATCAGGCGGATAAACTAAATCAGACGCCTTGACTATTTTCTTCTTAAGCGCCTGATTAATAACTTTTACTATATCTAATTTTATTTTTTCTAAAATATATTCTTTCATACTTTATAACTTTACAAACTTTCTAACTTGTAACTTTTATAAACTGCCTTTTCCCTCTTTGCAATAAAACAGCATTTTTTGATATTTCGATTTTTTTATTTGCGTCTTCAATAATTTTTCCATCAACTTTAATTGCATTCTGCGTAATTAACCTTCTTGCCTCTCCCTTGCTTGATGCTAAATCACATTCAACCAATAATTCAACAATGTTCCATGTTTTTTGTTCCATGTTTTTTGATTTAACTTCGTCTGGCGTTTCCTTTCTCTGCACTGTTTTAATAAAATTATCTTCAGCTTTTTTCGCTTTAGCTTCGCCATGGACTATTCTAGTAATCTCATAAGCTAATTGCATTTTCAAATCACGGGGATTTATTTTCCCTACATTTAATTGTTTATCAATCTCTTTTAATTTTTCCATTCGCATTTTCGTGCATAATTCAAAACCAATACTTATTAAACTGTCTGGCCAGGCCATAACCTGCCCGTACATATTTTCCGGGCTAACGTCCAGATTAATAATATTGCCCTCAGTTTTACCCATTTTCTTGCCCGTCGGATCTACTAATAATTTATTAGTTAAAACGAATTTCTCTTTATTTTTTATTGCTTTCATTAAATTCCGACCAGCCAACATATTAAACATCTGATCCGAGCCGCCGATTTCTAAATCTACGTCCATGGCTACGCTATCATAACCCTGGGCGAGCGGATATAAAAATTCATGCAAATGAATCGGTTTTTCTTCTTTCAATCTTTTTTGGAACATATCTCTTTGAATCATCTGTTGAACTGTAAAATTTGAACTTATTTCAATTAAATCCTTAAAGGTTATTTTATCGCTCCACTGGCTGTTGTATAATATTTTCGCTGGATTAACTCCGGAAAATTTTAAATAGACTGACGCCTGCTTTTTGTAATTTTTAGAGTTTTGTAACACTTCTTTCCTGGTCATTTTTTTCCGCGCGGCTGTCTTGTCGGTCGGATCGCCGATCATGCCGGTAAAATCACCAATTAAAAAAATTACTTCATGACCTAATTCCTGGAACTGGGCTAATTTATTTAGCTGGATAGCATTGCCGATATGAAGCGACGGCGCGCTCGGATCAAAACCGCAATAAAGCTTAATCCGCTTACCAGAAAGCATAGCCTTTTCCAACGCCTTATAACTCGGGTATATTTCTTCTACTCCCCGAGTTAAAACTTCTTTAATCTTATTTTTATCTGTAATTATTCTCATATTTAAAAATTAAGAATTATAAATTCTATCTCCATTCTATCTTATTTAGCTTATTTTGGCAATAAAAAATCAGAGAGGCTAACTTTTATAATAAGTTTGACAAAATCTATAAATATGCTATACTCAAAGCATAATTAATTTATGGGTTTTGTTTAACTTGATCTTAAAAAAACAATCCCGCTATTCGGGATATTTTTAATGATTAAGGAAACAAAACAAAAAAAGCGTTAAATGCAGAATGATCAAAATTCATTTGGTCAACGAAAAATGAGCCAGGGTAACTGGTCATGCTCCAAATGCGGAGCTGCTATAACTGAATTGCCTTTTGAACCGGATGGTACCCGTCCTCTATTTTGCCAGGACTGCTATCGACAGAACAGAAATGACCGCCCACGCAGACAATTTTAGTATTAAAATTTTCGAATAATTATTAATTGATATACGTCTATTAATAATTATAGACCGAAAAAAAACTCCCGGTTTTGCCGGGAGTTTTTTATTGTATATATAATAATTTAAAAGCTGCTAAATCCGCCTACCCAATTTCCAACATAATAAGTAATAATAATAACTAAAACCGCAATTAATAAATGTTCAAAAATAACTTTATATGGTTTTATCTTTCCCTGCTTGGCAATATAAAAACTAAAAACCATAATTAATAATAAGCCGAAGCCGATGCTAAAATATACGGCGGTCGATAAAGTAAATAAAATAACTGGAATAATAAAAATTATAGCAAAAAAGAATTTAGCTAAAAAAGTAAAAATGGTCGCTATCCAAACTTGTTTATTAGTATGACAGCTTTCTGCTTCCTCAGAAATATGCATCCCTAAAGCGTCTGACATAGCGTCAGCGATAGCGATTACTAGTATTCCGCCGATTACCACTAATTTAGAATGCGTGCTTGAATTTAACCCGACCATTAACCCCAGGGTAGTAATTATGCCCGAAGTTAAGCCGAAGCTAAAGCCCTTTTTCATAGAATGTTTCATATGGTTAACAAAAATAATAAATATCTTAATTTGAAAAAATACCGCATTTTTAATAAATATTTGCGGTATTTAATGTGATAAAAATACAATCATTATATATAAAGCACAAACAGCAAAATAATAATAAAAATTAAAATTGCAAATCCCAGAGTATAACTAAGCACAGCTAAC
>JBDRCJ010000085.1:0-3606 GCA_043821805.1 Patescibacteria group bacterium | reverse complement strand
AGATAATTAACATTAAATTTATTAAAATTCATGTTAATTATCCCATTTTCATTTTAAATCGAAAAACTTTAAAAGGGGCAAATTGTAGCTAAAAATAAATAATATATTAACTTTTAATTTTGTTTAACGCAACGCTAGTGCTTAAGCGCCTTATCGTAGTTCCCCGCCCACCGATTAGGAGACATCATCCAGATCAAGCCCGTTTCCTTGTCTGTAAAGACTTTTCCGTCATCCCAAACCACGTACATACGCGCCCAGGATGGAACCGCGAAGCTCAGAAACAACAGAATCACCATTGCCGATAAAAAAATCTTCTTTTTCATCCTTTCTACCTCCTTTTTTGGCTAACTTTTTTATATTAGCCAGTTAAATGTTGAAAGCAATATTACTCAAAACCACCTCAATCTTAACTCTTATTGCTAAAAAATAAAATCAAGATGGTTTTAAAAATTTTAATGATCATATTTAATAATATAATAATAGCACATTTTCAGTATTTTGTCAAATATATATCGTTATTTTATTTAATATTAGCTTAAAAATAAAAACTGTCCAAAACTGAACAGCATATCTGTGTTTATTTATCTATTATTAATAATGGTAAATATCCAATAATACTTTCATTATATTCAGACCTAATTGGTTATTGATTATTTAACATTGTTTGGAATTTGTTTATTAGTTATTATCTTATGCCACCTGCTCTTTCTCTTTCTTCCTATTCAAATCTACCTCCACTATCGATCTATCTTCCCCATTCTCACCAGGAAACTCTACATTTACCGATTGTTTCAGGGTATGGTGGCCAACCACTACTCCCCTTTTACCGTCAACATTAACTTTAGTCCCTATTGGAGGTAGTCTTTTAGCTAATTCTTCATAACCCTTTTCTTCATAAGCTAAACAGCACATTAAACGGCCGCAGATCCCGGAAATGCGCTCACTGCCGCGATGGACAACCTGCTGCCTTTCTGCCATTTCAGAAGTTATAGAAGATAAATCATTTAAAAATCCCTTACAGCAAAGCTTGCGGCCGCAATGCCCATAATCCCCCATAATCTTTGCTTCATCCCTGATGCCGATTTGATGCAGTCTAATAGTACGGCTAAAATGGCGGGTTAAATCTTTTACTAACTCTCGAAAATCAATCCGGCCATCAGCTATAAAGGCAAAAGTCAACCGAGAGCCGTCAAAAGAAAAATGAACATCAACTAATTTCATTCTCAATTCATGTTTATCAATCATTTTTTTGCAGTACTCTATGGCCTTTTTCTTATCTTCTTCTTTGGCGATTTTTTCTAAATCGACTAAACTGGCCTTGCGGATGATTGGCTTTAATTTATTCTTTACTACCTCTGGCTTATTTTTCTTAACATTCTTTTTCCCGGCCCTTAATTTATTTTCTCCCTTATCTTCATCTTCTTTATTGGTATTATTACTATCTTCATTTGTATCTTCCTCAATGTCTTTAATTTCACTTTCATCCATTTCTTTAAAACCAACTACTCTGCCAATTTCTGTTCCTAATTCAGTTTTAACTACTACATAATCTCTTTTAGCTAAATCTATGTTATTTGAGCCAAAATTATATATTTTATCCCAAGGGGAAAATTGTATTTGTACTATTTTCATATAGATGATGCTAAATAAATATGCGAAACTAATCTTTTCGCAGTTTCGCAGTTTCGCATATTTTCGCAGTTTCGCATTATAATGAATATCTAATAAATTTCTCTACTTTAACCTCTCCTAAGATATCTTTCACACGCTTTTTGTCATCCTTAATAAACTCCTGTTCTACTAAACAGACATCTTCGAAATACTTATTGATTTTACCTTCCAGTATTTTTTCAATTATATTTTCCGGTTTTCCTTCTTTTTTAAGCTGTTCTGTATAAATTTCTTTTTCCTTATTGATTTCCTCGGCCGGCACTTCGCCTGGTGTTATGTATTTTGGATTTGCGGCCGCTATTTGCATAGCTATATCTTTAGCTAATTCACTTTCATCCGCCTTATTAAGGGAAACTAATACGCCTATTCTGCCTCCCATATGAGAGTAAGAAATAATAGTTAAGCCTAATAAAATATCAAATCTTTTAATACCTAATTTTTCTCCGATTGTACCGCTTAAATTTTCCAATGTTTCTTTTACTGAGCCATCCTCCATAGGCAAACTCATTAATTCATCTAAATCTTTCGGCTTATTCTTTTTTATTATATCCAAAACATTTTCGGCAAATCCTTGAAATTGTTCATTTCTAGCAACAAAATCTGTTTCTGAATTTATTTCTAAAATATAACCTTCGTTATTTTGCTCATTTGTTTCTACTAGAATAATGCCTTCACAGGCTTCTCGGCCGCTTCTCTTTGCGGCTTTGGTAATCCCTTTTTTTCTTAGTATTTCTACTGCTTTTTCAATATCATCTCCGGCTTCCTCAAGAGCTTTTTTGCATTCAACAATGCCTGCCCCGCTCCTTTCGCGGAGAGTTTTAATTTTTTCCATTGAATTATTATTTTCCATATATTTATAAAATAATTTATTATTTATTTAAATAAGAGGCGGGGCCGGCTCCGGTTTTTTTACGTAGTTGTTTAATATTTTCCATAATTTTATAAAATTTTAATAATATTAATAATTAAGAACATTTTTTCCAAAAATTCCAAAGTTCGTAATTATCTTAAAAATCTTATTTATTAATAATTCCTTCTTTCTTTTCTTCAACCTTTTTCATTCCTTCTTCCGCTGCCTCTTTAATACAGCTTAATACTAATTTAATGCCTTTAGTAGCATCGTCATTAGCCGGAATAACATAATTGATATTTGTGGGATTAACATTAGTATCGCATACCGCAATTATGGGAATATTTTTCCTTCTTGCTTCTGCAATAGCGGTTTTTTCCTTTCTCACATCCCAAATAAATAAAACGTCAGGCAATTTATTTAAGCTAACTAATCCGCCGACTTTTACTTCCAGCTTTGCGATATCCTTATCAAAATCAAGGCGCTCTTTTTTTGTATATTTTTCTAATTTACCTGACTGCTTTTTGCTTAATAGGTCTTTATACTTTCTAACTGATTTTTTTATTATCTCGAAATTAGTTAAACTTCCTCCAGACCATTTACCTACTACATAAGGCATTCCAATATCTAGGGCTAATTTTTTCAAAGGCTTTTTTACTTGATTTTTTGTCCCCACAAATAATATTGATTTGCCTTCACTTACTATTTTTTTCATAAATTCAAGAGCAACAGTTAATTTTTTCCGAGCCTTAATTAAATCAATAATATACACGCCTTTTCTTGACGCAAAAATAAAAGGCTCCATCTTTGGATGCCATCTGCTTGTGCGATGCCCAAAATGCATTCCTGCTTTAAGCATCTCCTCAATACTTGGAATTTTCATATTTTTTTCCTTTCATCGCGCCGAAGCTCCGAACTTATGAGGAGTGTAGGCGGATAACCTCTACTCACTTTTACCTAAAATTAGGCAAGGAATATTTTAATATATCCAATTTATATTTGGATAATTATTTTGTGAGTATGAGAGATTTTTTTAATTATTAATAATAAAGCGGTTTTAACCACAAAGATAGATTATAATATTT
>JBDRCJ010000084.1:0-2756 GCA_043821805.1 Patescibacteria group bacterium | reverse complement strand
TTAAAATTGCAAAAGATTTAAAATGAAAAGCATTATCTAAAGAATTGTGAATATATTCATATATCTTCTGTGCCTCTAAAGTAGTCCTTAGCTTATCGCTAATATCCCCGATTACTTCCCGGCTATCATAAAGAGAAGAGAGAAAATACTTATTAGCAAAACGGTAAAAATAATTTTTAATATAAGGAAATATTAGAATCGCTAAAATTAAAATCCCAAGGTCAGCAAAAACAGAAAAGCCAGTTACTGGTTCATTAATAATATTATAATTAACCGCTACTACAAATAAAATTATAGTTAAAATAGAAAGAAGATAAACCGAACTTTTTCTAATCACTAGCTTGATATCCATGAGATGGTGACGGACGATGGCATAGGAACAAAATAGAGGAAAAATTACAACAAAAATACTACCTATGGGAGGTATTAAATCAAATCCAAACATTAATAAATAATTAGTAGAACCGCCTAAAAAACCAATAATTAAACCAAGTAATATGTATAATATCTGTTGGCGGGCAGTAGATCTTCTGATATTTAATTCTTTAACTAACAAATAGAAAGAGTATAAAAAAATTGGAATCCAACATGTTAATAAAAATAAAGCATATAGCCAATTTATCTGAGGCCAATAAAGAAATTGTCTGATTTGCGTAACGCCCCGGATATAATGGTCGCTAAAACTAAAAAGGGCGAATGAAAAAATAACCACATAATAAAAAATAATTAGTATCCTTTTTTTCTTGCTAATGCCTAAAAAACTTAATATCCAATGGAATAAAAAGACAGGAATAAATGTTGCTCCTAGATTTAGAATTCTGGACCAAAAAAGAGCTTCAGTCTCACTATCTGAAAGAAGCCATATGCCATAAGCTGCAGACCATATAAAAATAGAAAAAGAAAAAAGTGAAAGAGTTATATGGGTAACTGACTTTCTATTTTTAGTAAAAACAACGTAACTAATAAAAAGAGAAATGACTGCAGTCAAAAAATGGGCGAAAATATAAAAATTTAAACTTAACATATAAAAAAAGAGTAAATAGTATTCAGGTTTATTATCTAACCATATTATACCATTTACCCTTACAATCGGCAATAATTTAATTTATGAATTTCGAGCAACCGTCATGCGGTTATATCCGAGATCATCGTCCCAGTCCATTGCCCCATCATGACTAAAACCTGCCTTTAAAGAAATTTGACCTGGCTCTTTATCGGATTTAAAGTACATTCTCCACCCATAACACCACATGATGAAATCAAGAATGGGTCCACCCATAAGCATTTTCTCCTGGACGGTAGAAAAAATCACTACACCGTCTTGATGGATAAAGCTTTTGATGAGGCTAAGGATTGTAATACACTTATCAGTTGGAACCGGGCAAAACATACCGATGAAAAGCGCCATGTGAGCCTTTTTAATATCAGTTTCTTCAATCTTCTTCGGAATGAATTCAAAACAACCAGCCACATCAAGTTGTTCTGCATAACGCAGTCCGCAAGAAAGGCTTTCCTCGTCAGGATCAATGTGAACGATTCGGACAATTTCTTTTAGCTCGGGATGCTCGGCCATCATATAGATAGTGTCAAGACCGTAAGCAGCGCCAATGTTATAAATAACATACTTGTCATCATTACTCATCCCGAACCTCTTGCGCTCTTTTCCGATGATGACCGGCAAACGATTAACAAGACTTAATAGCCTTAAATAAATCGCCTGCGCGCCAGAGGTAAAAATATACCCCTTGTCTAACGGAGTTAAAGCATCTTCTATACCGTATAGGTATTTAAAAGCCCTTGGGTTAAAAGGATCTTCATGTACCCATTGCGCAATTGGCGAAACTGGATTCCCGTTTCCATTTTCAGAAAGGGCATATCCCAACCATTCAAAAGCATCCTTACCCTCAATCCCGGTTTCCAAAATTGCTCGCTTGAAATAATTAAAAGCTGAAGGCGGCATAATTTCGGCAAAAAATTTTCCGGAAAAAGATTCAAAATCTTTTTTTCGAAGTTCTACGGGGACGTCCAGAAAACTTTTTGTTCCTTCGCGTTTCCGTAGCGTCAATACATTTCTCTCCTGATCCTTAATTGCAATAGCAGTATTTCCCATAATATCATCTCCTTCCCTATCCTATTTTCTATATCGTTTTTAGTCCTTAACAAGGACCTATTTGCTTTTTGCCAAAGAGCCTAAAGTGTTTTTTAACACTCCTTAATTCAATCCCGAGAAACTGGAACTGAATTAAAAAGTCTTATGATATTCAGCTAAATAAATTGTAACTCCAACAATTACAATAATAAAAAGATTAACTTTATAATATCGGTTTTATTTCTAAATAAAATATCTATTTTTTGAATCTAATAATTCAATTCTAACAAGTCATTATTAGAGCTAAATTAAAAAAGTGTTATTTAGAATAACACTTTTATAATAACTCATATTCAAGCATTTGTCAATAGTTTTATCCCCTCTATTTTAAAATATCACTAATTTTAAATAATTTTAAATAAACCCAGCTCCTTAACTATAAAATACTTATTCTATGCAAACAATTCTATGCAAAAAATACTATACCTATTAATCACCCAGAATAAACCACAAAATATTCTATAGCTCTGGATAAAAAAACAGCCTACTCTATATTTCTAAGCTAGCTGTTATTATTTCCGTAATAAGAGATAAGGGTAGTACCGGAGAAAAGTACTACCCTTTGATAATTGCCCAAAACCGATTTACGGGTCGGTTTGGGGTTGTT
>JBDRCJ010000083.1:0-2803 GCA_043821805.1 Patescibacteria group bacterium | reverse complement strand
TGGATTTAGGCGGACAATTGGCGGAGTACATTTATTGTATGGAATTAATCCTGATATTGCCGTTTTAGGCAAAGCAATCAGCAATGGCTACCCAATGGCAGCAGTTATTGGCAAAAAAGAAATAATGACTTCAGCTGAAGATAGTTTTATCAGCAGTACTTATTGGACAGAGAGAGTTGGGCCAACAGCCGCCATAGCTACTATTAAGAAGATGATTGAGCAAAACGTTCCAGAGCATCTTGATAAAATCGGAAAAATAATTGCGGCTGGCTGGAGAGAGCTAGCAGATAAACATAAACTTAATATATCTATTGGCGGCCCGATGGCATTAGTAAATTTTTCTTTTGAATATGATAACGCCCAAGAAATAAAAACCCTTTTTACGCAGGAAATGTTAAAAAGGGGGTATTTAGCGTCTTTAACAGTATATGTCAGTTTTAGCCACAAAGAAGAACATATTAAATCATATTTAAAAGCTGTTGATGAAGTATTTTTTATAATTGCCGAAGCTATAAAAGAAAATAAAGTTAATAAATTATTAGAGGGGCCAGCCGCTTATAGCGGTTTCCAAAGATTAACTTAACATTTTTTGTATTATTATATATGTCTAAAATATTATTAATAAATCCACCGACAATTGACACTTCTCCTAATATGCCTTTGAATTTAGCATATTTAGCAGCCGTACTTGAAAAAAACGATCATCAGGTAAAATGCATAGATTATTTTGCCCCTTATAATTTTGATGATGCTTTTAAAATTATAGATGAATATCAGCCAGATATTGTCGGGGTAACTTTGAGAATTGATAATATATTAGAAAAATATAAGTTTATTAGAAAATTAAAAAATAAATATCCTAAAGCCTTGTACGTGGCTGGCGGCTCGCACGCTTCTTGTCTGCCAGAAGAAGTAATTAAATATAGCCAAGCAGATGTCGTAATTGTTGGCGAAGGTGAAGATACTTTCGTTGATATTGCTAACAAAATTAATCTAAAAGATATTCCCGGCTGTTTTTATCAAGACGAAAAAGGTAATATAATAAATACTGGGCCGCGAGAGCTAATCCATGATTTAGATGCCATTCCATTTCCCGCTTATCAGCATTTTCCTTTAAGTAATTATACAAAAACTAATAATCCAAATTTTAGTCGTTTATTTTGGTCATTATTTACTTCACGCGGCTGTCCGCATAATTGTATCTTTTGCGTCTCACGGAATGTGTTTGACCGACGGTACCGTTATCGAAGCGCGGAAAATGTTTTTCAGGAAATAAGGATGCTTTATGAAAAATATGGAGCTAGGCATATTGCGATCCAAGACGATGAGCCTTTAATTAGAAAAGAAAGGATGTATGAATTATGCGAAAAATTAATAAAATATAATAAAAAGGATTTAACCTTTTCTGCCAGATGTCGAATAACTTCAGTAGATAGTAAAATATTAAATACGATGAAAATGGCTGGCTTTAATTTTATCGCTTTTGGAATAGAATCTGGTGATGATGAGACTCTTAAAAATATAAAAAAATATTACACCTTGCCTCAGATTATAAAAGGATTTAAGGAAATCGCTAAATCAGATTTAAGAGATATATCAATCGGTATTTTAGCCGGATTTCCTTGGGAAAATTCTAAAAATTTTGAAAGCAATATAAAGCTTTTTAAATCCATTCCTGATTCGATAAATTATAGTTTTGGCGTAGGAACATTAATTCCTTATCCGAAAACAGAACTATATGAAAAATATTATAAAATATATAATTTTAAAGATTGGTGGCTCAAGCCCCCGGCCATAAAAGAGAATAAAATTGATCAGACATTTTTTAATAAATACACAATGAGTATAAATTTATTGCATACTTATAATAGACAGTTCTGGAATTTTTCATTTTTGCAAAAAAGAAAGTTATTAGGGCTGGCTAAAAAATTGGAATATATTAAGCTTAAACGTAAGTATAAACATCCCTTGTTATTATTTTCTTTTTCTTTAACTAGCTATTATTTATATAGAATTTCTCCAAAATTAGAAAGAATAATATTTAATAAAAAAGTAAATTATGAAAGATTATTTTTTATATTAATGATAGGGTATATTTTAGCATTAGTAGCATATGTATTAGGACAGCCTTCATGTATAGATCGTCCAATTTGTTCAGGATAATAAAGTTTAAATAAATTAAAATATTAAATATATAAATGAAAATATTATTTTTATTGCCAAACATGTATTTAAATTTCGGTGTGCCGCATGGGCTGGCAACGTTGGTTGCTATATTAAAAAAACATGGTCATGAGGTTGAGGTTTTTGATTTTACTTTTATTAAGACTGAAAGAGATACTAAAATAAGCAGTGGTCAGATTATGCAGAAAACAAGTACGACTATTTATGATTTAGTTAGAAGTGATCCAGTAGAAAATATTGAAGAAAAATTTGCTAAAAAACTCCAATCCTTTAAACCAGATTTAATCGGAGTATCCGCTACCTCTTACACCTTTGATATGGGAATAAATTTACTGAATAAACTTAAATCAAGTATTGACTGCCCAGTTATTGTCGGCGGGGTCCATGCCTCGCTCGCCCCAGAAGATGCCATCAAGCCGAAAATAGTTGATTTTATTTGCATTGGGGAAGGCGAAAAATTTATTATTGAATTTTGCGATTGTCTTAGTAAAGGGAAAGATTATCGGGATATTCTTAATTTAGGATATAAAATTAATGATAAGATAATAATCAATAAACTTCGGCCGTTTGTTGATTTAGATAGTTTACCGGCGCCAGATTGGTCAGCTTTTGATGAGCG
>JBDRCJ010000082.1:0-5093 GCA_043821805.1 Patescibacteria group bacterium | reverse complement strand
TAATCCATATTTCTAGCCGATATCAGCAAAAAGACAAGGCATCTATTTTTTAACCTCACACTGGCGCCAAAAATTTTTAATACCCCAATCTACTAAAAGCTTGCTAAATTGAAAAGCAAAATCACCGCCATAAAGCTTCTTGATACTATCAAATATCATTTTTAGATTATCAGTGTCATAAAAAATCTGATAACTAACTGGCTGATTATATGTTGCTAGTGGTTTAGCATTATGGCCAGCTAAGTACCAGGCATTAACATCATAGGGTAAATCTAACTCTTCAATAGTATTAATATATGATTCTCCCTTTTTATAAACCGCACTCACATCTCTAAGAGCGATCATCCAACTCTTAGCCGCGGCTAAAGATTTGCGCTCTGCTTCAGTGATCCTGTCCGGAGCAATTTTTTCTAGAGCGGTATAAGCTAATTCAATTGATTGGATGCCACATTCCATTAGTAATTTTGTTTTATATTTTCTAATAAGATTATCTCCCAGACTCATATCTAATAATTTCTGATAATTTTCCGGTTTAGTAAAATAGTCATATATTGCTTCTGGCGAATCCCATAATTCAATTTTAGTTTCTTCGATAAACTGATTATAAATTTTTGAAAGATCAGTCTGGCCAGATTTAATCATCTGCCAAAGAAAATAAAGATAATCATATATGCTAATGCCTAATTCTTTTAAGTGCCGAGGGGTCAAATCAAATTGATTATCTACAAAAAATGCGGAAATTAAAGAAAACCCACGAATTTCTAGATAATCTTCAAATGGCATTGTGCTCGTAGCTATGCATACTTCCTCAATTTCAAAACATTTTTCACCATCATATTCGCCGAATTGCCTTGGCACTAAACGAAATTTTGTCTGCATTTGATACTTCTTTCTATACTCATCTGAAGCTAAATGTGTTCCTTTTAAAAGCATGGTTGTATAAATATTGACACGGCCAACTCCAATAATATCTGTAATTATTTTTAATCCTTTAAAAAAAGAATCTTTAGTCTCTTCCGGCATAGGCACAATCGCTTCGGAAACAGATTTCATCCCCCGTTTTTTAATTTCGGCGTTTATTTCTTTGTATTCATCTATGGTAGGATTCCTTCGTTTAATCACCGCTAAAGTTTCCGGATTTAATGACTGGACTGAACAAGTAACCGTCATCTTATTTTTTAAAATAGTGGCAATATTCAATATGCGTTTATAATTTGATTTTCCGGTATTGGCATTAATCGCGTTTGGCCAGCCAAACTTATCTTGTAACTCGCTTATATAACGAGCCACCTCTTCATCTCTTTCATACATACCAAAGTCAGAATCACAAATTTCTAAAGGCACCTTAAGATATGGCTTGATTTTATTTACAATATAATCTAAATCTTGTTTTATCCTCTCAACGCTAAAAAAGGCTACTCGGCTATAATGATGCTGGCTGCCGACAAAACAATAACCACATGTAAAAGGGCAGCCTCTGGCTGTTTCTATTACGGGCGCATAACTACCATTAAACCACTGATCCATCAAACCGGTTAAGTAGGGTGAAGGAATTTCATCCATATTAATTATCCGAGGGGTTGGCGGGCCAAAAACTAAATTTTTAGTTTGCGGATGAATTGACATTATTCCTTCTTGAGGCTCGCTTTTAAGTTGATCAATTATCACTCCCCCTTTAATCTTTTTAATTAACTGGGCAAAGGCCTGCTCGCCCTCAAAATATACATAAAAATCAATCTCTGGCTTTTTTATTAAATACTCCCTGCACTCTTGATGATTAGTAGGAAAATCCGGCCCCCCGGCTACGCAAACTGTTTGTTTATTTGTTTTCTTAGCCTGTTTAAAAACGACACTAGCCAGTTCAGAATTCCAGCAATAATTAGCTAAACCAACAACATCCGGCTGCCAATCTTTTACTTCTTTAAGCATGATATCCGGATCTGTATAAAATCTGAATTCCAGGGCAGCTGGATCATTAATATACGCCAAAGTATAGGAAGCAATAAAACCAATATTAATCGGCATAAAAATTGAATGTTTCCCGATCGTGCTATGTCTAAGATCTCCTAGGGCAATCTTAATCATTTATTTAAATAAACCAGCATGCATCAATTATTTAATAGAATCACATGCTAAAAAATTTAATTAGCTATTAATTAATTCCAAAAATCCCTTTTCATCCAGCCAATTGCTATTAGTGTTGCTGGCAAAATTAAAATTACTGTCTAGTTTTTTACCTTGAGTAAAATATTTTTCATGCTTGCTGCTTTCTCTAAACTCTGGCAAAACAACATAATAATTATTCATATCTAATGAATGCGTAGCTTCCTGCTCGGTTAATAAAATTTCATGCATCTTTTCTCCTGGCCTTATACCGATTACATTTTTCTCACATCCGGGAGCCAGAATATTAAATAAATCAACTAGTTTCATACTTGGAGCTTTGGGAATAAAAATCTCTCCCCCCTCCATATTTTCTAAAGCAAAAACTACTAGCTCGCAGGCCTGATTTAAGCTCATCCAAAAACGAGTCATCCTTTCGTCTGTAATATTAACTATTAATGGATTTTTTGACTCTAATAATGTTTCTACAATACTTCCCCGGCTGCCGACTACATTACCATAACGGACAGCGCTAAATTTAGTTTTCC
The DNA here is from genome assembly GCA_043821805.1 of Patescibacteria group bacterium. GTDB lineage: Bacteria > Patescibacteriota > Patescibacteriia > Patescibacteriales > CAYMCJ01 > JBDRCJ01. The sequence continues at coordinate 2,442 of JBDRCJ010000082.1, read as the reverse complement.
CGCCAGCGTAAGAATTACCGCTAGTGAATAATTTTTCTGCGCAAAGCTTCGAAGCGCCGTATAAATTAACCGGCTGGGCAGATTTATCGGTTGAAATAAGTAAAACCCTATCAACCTCAAGGTCGATCGCGGCATTAATCACATTCTGGCTGCCGACGACATTGGTTTTTATCGCTTCAAATGGATTATATTCTATTAGCGGCACCTGCTTTAAAGCAGCGGCATGAATAACAATATCAACTCCGTGAAAAGCTCTCTCAAGCCTAGGCAAATCTCTAATATCGCCAATAAAAAACCGCAGCCTCTCATCGGAAAACTCTTTTTCCATTATTGACTGCTTTAGCTCATCGCGGCTAAAAATTATTAATTTTTTTACCTTATATTTATTTAATAAATAGCGGGTAAAACTTTTTCCAAAAGAACCGGTTCCTCCTGTGATTAAAATCGTTTTATCATCAAACATATTCTTATTATTAATTATATTATTTTTTACTTCTTCTTTTAGCGCGGTAATTGCTAAATATTCAACAACTTGCGACCTTTCTTTATAAGTTCGGGTAAAAACTTCAATTTTTATATTGGTTAAACCTGCCTGCTTAAGCAACGCTTCGGCTTCGCCTGGGTTTAAAAAGCAGGTTAAACCATTATTAGCATAAGGCACATTTAAGTTATTAATATTATCGATCGTTAAACGATCGATTTTTTGTCCTCCGCTCTCAACATAACAAATGCTTTTTTCTCCGAGTTGCCATTGAAAAAATTTTCCTCCTGGTTTTAAGGCGCGGTAAATTTCTTTATACGTTTCTAAGTGGCCGGCTAGATCAGTATGCTGCATAGAAACAACATCAACAATCGCGTCAAAATAATTATCAGGAAATTCTAATTTTTTCATATTACCGACTCGCAGATCAGCTGATAAATTACGGCTCGATAAATTTTCTCGGCTAAGCTCTATTCCTTCGCTAGATATATCAAGGCCAAAAGCGCTGAAGCCCTCCTCGGCAATCATCCATAAATTTGCTCCGCTGCCGCAGCCGATTTCTAAAATTTTTATATCTTTTCTTTCTGCTTTTGGAATAGAAAAAAAATTAGCCGCTAAAAATTGGATTAACTGCTCGTTTGGGTAGCGCCTTTGCGCTTCTATGCCCTTCTCTTTATATTGTTTAGAAAATTCTAAATTATCCATAAAATTATTATTCCTCTTTATAAATTCTTTCGCAAATCAACTTAGTAATATTTTGCACTGATTCTTCCATCGATAAAGTGCTATTTTTTTGATGATAAGGCATAATATTTGCTTTGATAGTAATTTTATCTAAAGCAATTAAATAATTTAATACTTTTTGCGCGTCAGGAGTAAAACCAGCTTGAATTTTTTCTATCGCTTTTTTGCATGTTAATACGTCTTTAACCTGGAACACTCCATCGCAATACATATACCAAGGATAACCAAAAATTAAGGCTGGCTTATTTCTGGCTATCGCTTCCCAGCCAGCAGTACCGGTAGCGGTTGCGACTGCCTGGGCATGCGCTATTAAATCATAACTGGAAACTTCGGGTGCGAGCAAACAGGCATTTTTTAAATTAGCAATTTCTTTATAATAACCCTGATAACGAAAAAGGTGGGCTTGGGCATTATGAATATTCCATTGAACAATATGCTCTTTTATATAAATTAGCCAATCAGGTGGCAGGGCGGCTGATAGGGTTTTAATTAATAATATTTGGTCAACGAAATAATCGGCCATCGGGCTAGTATTACATTCTGGCTGATAATGCATCGGAAAATATAAATACTTTTTATCAAAATTTACATCTTTCTCAAATTCCTTATATTCTTTTTTATACATATCAGTAATTTTTTTTATCCTTCTTAAGTGATAAATATTTCTGTAATCTTCTTTATCGTTTTCATCAATTGTAAAAATCGGCGTTTTGGTTTTATTAAATATTGATTTTAAATGATACCGGCTCGCCGCAATAAGATTACCTGATTTAATATTTTTTATAATTTTATTAAACGAGGGTATAATCTTAAGCGGCTCATTCATTTTATTAATAATCTGGGTTTTAGCTTGGGGTGTAGCATCGTATTTTAAATCAATTAATTTTTTATAATATTCCTCTTTTTCTGGGCCCAGTTCACTTGGTGAATAATTTTCTTCTTTTATTTTTTGATATATATTATGAAGCTCAACTGGCGCTTTTTTATAATCTTCTACTACCATAATATAATCTTTAAAAACTGTCCCTTCAAACATTATGGTTTTAATATTATATTTTTTTGCTAAACAATATATAACGAAATTGTAAGCGGCATGCGGAACACTTCGCATTATTATTACATCCGGTTTTAATTTATTTATTACGCCATCCCAGTATTGCAAATATTTATAATATAAATGCTTCTTTTTTAATAAAGAAATATTTTTATAATCCAAC
>JBDRCJ010000081.1:0-3346 GCA_043821805.1 Patescibacteria group bacterium | reverse complement strand
AGCAATGAAAAAAGTAAAGCTTCCCCTCAGCTATAAAAAAATAGACAAGATAGTATTGTTTGGCATGGGCGGTTCTGCCTTGGGAATAGATGTGGCTAGGGCTTTATATGGAAATGAGATTAACATTCCCATAGAAATAGTTAATGATTATCAGGTGCCAAAATATTTGACCAAAGATAGTTTAGTTATTTTATCTAGCTATTCTGGTAGCACAGAAGAAACTGTGGGAGCAGCCAGAGAGGTAGCAAAAATTACGAAAAAGATATTTGTTATTACTACTGGCAAAGACTTATTAAATTTGGCTAAAAGAAAAAAGTATCCAGTTTATAAAATTGATCCAAAATTTAATCCCTGTGATCAGCCCAGAGTAGCTGTTGGTTATTCTATTACTTGCCAATTTGCTTTACTTAGTAAATTGGGATTAATTAAATTAAGCGACAAAGAATTTAAGGGGTTGGTGGATTTTTTAAAAAAGAACGCTAAGAAGTTTGAAAAAGATGCAATTAAAGCTGCGGAAAAATCAAAGGGAAAAGTAATTGTTTGGGTGGCAGCTGAGTTTTTAAAAGGTAATGCTCATATTTTATCCAATCAGACTAATGAAACTGGTAAGCAATTTGCTGTGTGGTTTCCAGTGCCAGAAATGAACCATCATTTAATGGAGGGTTTTTCTTATCCTCAATCTTTTTCTAAAAGTGCCATGTTTATTTTTATAAATTCAAATTTATATTTTAAACGAAATCAACTGCGAATGAAATTGACTCAGGAAGTAGCTAAGAAAAATAAAGCAGCCACTGCTATGATGAAATTTACTAGTGAAAATAAATTAAGACAAGTAATGGCGCTTCTTAGCTGGGGTGGATATTATAGTTTTTATTTAGCTATGGTTAATAAAGTTGATCCGTCATTAATTCCCTGGGTAGATTATTTTAAGAAACAACTTGGAAAAAGAAAATAAGACAATAAAAAAGGTATTGAATTTTTTTGAAAAATGGTATGTTTTGTATCCAATTTTATTTTTCTTGTCTATTTTATTATTTAGCTGGCTGCAATCTGCGCCAGTTTTTTCTGATCCTGATGCTTTTTACCATGCCAAGATGGCTGAGCTTACTAAGGAGCAGGGGTTTGTTTCAGAATTCCCCTGGTTGCAGCTTACTTTTTTAAAAAATGCTTATACTGATCAGCATTTTTTATTTCATTTATTGACTATCCCATTTTTAAGATTTTTTGAGCCACTAGTGGCTTTGAAAATAATTTCAATTTTACTTAGTAGCATGGCTATTATTGTTATTGCTGCATTGCTTAGATATTTTAAAGTAAAGCGGGTTTTTTGGTGGGCGCTTTTATTACTTACTATTGCTCCATTTATAATGCGGCTGAGCTTGGCTAAGGCTTCGCCCTTGGCCTTGTTTTTGGTATTATTAGGCGTTTATTTTATATTTAAGAAGAAATATATTAGCTTGTTTGCTTTAGCTATGGTTTATGTGTGGTCGCATGGCGGGTTTATTTTAATATTTTTTCTAAGTTGTTTGTATTTGCTACTGAACAATATGTATAGTTGGAATCAAACTAGAAAATTAACCTGGGTGGGGCTGGGTGGTCCAATAGCTACTTTTTTTGGCATAATTTTAGGGTTAGTAATTAATCCTTATTTTCCCCGGAATTTAGAATTTTATTGGTATCAAGTAATTGAGATCGGGCTGGTAAATTATCAGAAATATTTTGGTGTGGGAGCAGAGTGGTATCCCTATAATTTTATAGATTTGGTGGGTCAGGTAAATTTTATTTTTGTTTTGTTGTTGATAGCTATAATAATTGAGATTTTTCGTTATCATCGTCCGGAATTTAGGAATTGGTATTTTTTAATGGCTATTATTTTGTTTTTCTTTTTTACTTTAAAATCCCGCAGATATGTGGAATATTTTGTGCCCTTTGCTTTTATTTGGAGTATTTTAGTAATTGATAGTTATATTTGGACAGAAAATTTTAAAAAATATTGGCAGAGATTTTTAGGTTATTATAAATCTCATAAATTTTTAACAGGGGCGTTAACTGCTTATTTTGTTTTTGCGTTTTTTTATGGATCAGTTAGTAGCTTGTATTTTACTAAAGAGAGATTAGATGCTGGGGCTGATTTTTATAGATTTAAAGTGGTGGGAGATTATTTTAGACAAAATGATATTTCTGGAAAAATAATTTTTCATATTAATTGGGATGAGTTTCCAGAGCTTTTTTATCATGCCAATGAAAATTATTATTTAGCTGGGCTGGATCCTACTTTTTCTTATAAATATGATGCCGAGCTTTTTTATTCTTGGAATAATATTGCTACTGGCAAAGTTAAAAAAAAGATTGGTAAAATTGCCAAAGAAAAATTTGGGGCAGAGTATATTTTTATTAACACTAAACGAGAGAAAGATTGGCTGGTATGGGCATATTTAAAAAGGGACGAGGACTTGGAATTGGTTTTAGAAACCCCTGATATAAATCTTTATAAAATTAAATGAAACTTTCTTTAATTTTTCTAATTCTAATTTTGATTATTAGTTTTGGAGTAAATTTATATTGGCAAAATAGTATTAATTTTCCCGATCCAGATGCTTTTTATCATATGAAAATAGCAGAATTCTTGGGTGAGGGAAAAATTGTTAAAGATTTTCCTTGGCAGCAATATTCAGTTTTAAATGAATATTTTACTGATCAACATTTTTTGTATCACATTATTTTAGGTGTATTGATTTTAATAATGGGGCCTTTAGTAGGTACTAAATTTAGTATTATTTTATTAGGTTCGCTTTTTATATTTTTATTTGGGTTGATTTTATATTTACTGAAAATAAAGGGCAGCGCAGGTTGGGCCTTATTATTATTAATTACTATTCCCCTTTCTTTTCGGTTAGGCTTAGTAAAGGCCACACCACTTTCTTTGATGTTTTTATTTTTAGGCATATTTTTATTAATTAAAAACAAGCCAAAAGGGCTGTTTGGGTTGAGCTTTTTTTATGTTTGGGCTTATGGCGGATTTCCCTTATTAATTGGAGTGGCTTTTTTATATGTAGTAATTGATTTTATTTATACGCGAAAGTTAAAGGAAAATATTATATTATTTTCTAGCTGCGTTTTGGGAATAATAGCTGGTGTGATAATTCATCCATATTTTCCGAATAATATTTTTTATTATTGGCAACAGTTTGTGCAGATTGGTATTATAAATTATCAAGATAAGATTGGGGTGGGTGGAGAATGGTATCCTTATGCTATTTATGATTTAATGGCTGGAGCGCCAATTTTATTTTTAATATTATTGATTGCTTTGTTTTTATTTGGTTTTAATATTAAAAAATTGAAA
>JBDRCJ010000080.1:0-7699 GCA_043821805.1 Patescibacteria group bacterium | reverse complement strand
GGTGGTTTTTATTCTAAATTTTTTTGGGAGATCGCCCCGTCATACGACGGGGCAGGTCTAATGGTCGGATTAAATTAAAATGGGAGATCGTCTAATGGTAGGACAGCGGGTTTTGGTCCCGTCAATCTAGGTTCGAATCCTGGTCTCCCAGCATAATAAGGGTATTACATCGGGTTCGCCCAGTCATCCGACTGGGCGCCAGGTCGAACATGTCCAGTCGAATGACTGGATGACCTGGCGAATCCTGGTCTCCCAGCTAGGATAAAATAATTTTAATATTAAATTATATTTATGAAAAAAATTTTGAAATTAATGTTTATTTTTTTGATAATTCCTATCATGTTGTCCGGATGTTCGGCTGACAATTTTAGTAAACAAAATTTTTTATCTGGCGTTAACAATAAGAGTGAAAATAATAATTCTATAGTTGCTAACGATAAAAACGATTATAATAAAATTATATCTTTATTAAAAAAAAATAATTTAAGATATGCAATTGTACAAACGTTACTTCAAAAAGATAATTCAGGAAATATACAATTAATTGATAAAGATGGTGGTATAAAGTTTTTATTTAAAAATGACCTTGGAGAAGGGCAGGGAGAGTTAGGGAATTATCCGCTTTACGATTCTGCTTTATACGAAATTAACCCGCATAATCTTGGAATCGCGCCTGACAACAGCTATATAGTTTATCAAAACACAAAAGCGGATAAATACGAATTTTATGATCTCAGCACTTTATTGAATATTAAAACCTCAACAATTTGGCAAAAGTTTAAAGACGATTATTTAAAGAAAAATTCAAGAATTTATGTATCAAATTTTTTATTTTGGACACAAAGAAGATACGAAGGCGCTGATTGCATACGGCAACTTTTTTATCCAAAAGGGGACAAATATGTGAAGTTGGGCACGCTAGATAATTTTTTTTCGAATAGCAAGGTAATAAAAGAAAAAGAAATACAATTTTATGAAACTGCCGATCCGGCAGAATGGGAGAATATTTGCGATCCCAAAGTTAAACAATATCTTTTTGGTATTAAGACCGGAGACGGAGTTGAAGATAAAATATTGTGCGATGCGGCCTGGAGTTTAAATGAAAACAGCTTTATTTTTAGAAAATGCGATCAAACGCAGGCCCCATCTTACGTTAAGAGTAAAGAAATTTGGAGTGTAAATATGGAAAACAAGGAAGTTAAAAAAGTTACCGACAAATTAGTGAATGATGAATCTTCTAAAATTGTATTTTCTATAAAGTCAAATTTATTAGTAGTTGAAAGGATGGACGGGGTTTATTTGCTGGATATATCCCCAAGCAAGATAACGGAAGAAAAAATATTATCAAATAATATAAAATTAATCTCTATAGTTAAATAAATAGGTTCGAACTACATCCATTAACCTCAGCCAAATGAGGCGGGGTAAATAGGACAGCAGGTTTTCCTGCCTGCCGGCAGGCAGGGGTCCTGTCAATCACCCCTATTTCTTTTTAGGCCCCGAGGTAGGCACCGAGGAGCTTCGAATCCTGGTCTCCCAGCATAATAAGGGTATTACATCGGGTTCGCCCAGTCATCCGACTGGGCGCCAGGTCGAACATGTCCAGTCGAATGACTGGATGACCTGGCGATTCCTGGTCTCCCAGCATAATTTAAATTTATAAGGCCATAATGTATTTGAAGGTGACAGAAAGATTTTTAGTTTAATGGAAAAGAAAAAAGGCGACAGATGTCGCCTTATTTTTTTATGAATGTAGAGTATTATTGTAAAAGCGGAACGTCAATTTTTTCACCCAAACAAACCTCATCATCTATATAATATACCTTATGTAACTCTGCTTTTTTTAATTTTTCATTGTCATTATATTCTTCTGAAATTAATGCTACGCCGGCTTCATCGTATATTCGACCGCAAACAGAGCAAGGATGGATGGCAAATCTATTTCGAGTGGTGCAGGCATTACTTGTTAAATATCTAACATGATTTCTAAAGATTAAACCTGGGCAATTAGGCTCTCCGCATCTACAAATAATATTATAATCATTCATTTTTTACACCTCCTTTCCCCTCTCACTTTTTTATTTTATTTTAACATGGGAGTTACATCTGTCAAATTTTAATTTATTTTAAATATTTTTTATGATATAATAAATTACGTTTGTTAATAGCTAACATACTTAAATGAAATACAATAATGATTTAGTCACAAAACCAATCCCGGGTTTAATAAAAAAAATCGCCGTGCCCGCCAGCATCGGTTTTTTCTTTAATACCATGTACAACGTGGTTGATACTTATTATGCTGGTTTAATATCAACCCAGGCGATTGCTGCTTTATCTTTATCTTTCCCGGTTTTTTTTGTTATCATCGCTATGGGGTCTGGTATTTCTACTGGCGCGACTGCTTTGATCGCTAATTCTTTAGGAGCCGGGGATAATAAAACAGCCGTGCAGTACGCCAGGCAGGCTATTAGCTTTGCTTTGATAATCGGCCTAATTTTAACCATGGTTGGTTTATTTTTTGCGCCTTCATTATTTAAAATTTTAGGAGCAGAAGGAGAATATTTAGATATTGCTTTAAATTATATTAATATCATATTTTTTGGCACAATATTATTTCTTTTAACTTTTATTTTAAACTCTACTTTAACCGCGCAAGGAAATACCACAACTTTTCGCAACTTTTTAATATTGGGTTTTTTACTTAATGTTATACTTGATCCTTGGTTAATGTTCGGCGGTTTTGGTTTACCAGCGCTTGGCTTAGCCGGGGTAGCTTGGGCAACAGTTATAATTCAAATTCTCGGAATTTTTTATATCGGCTATCGGGTTGGAAAAACTGGCATGTTTTGTTCTGGGTGTTTAAAAAAATTTATTCCAAAATGGAGCTATTTTTTGCGTTTAGCAAAGCAGGGAGTTCCGGCTAGCTTGAATATGATGACGGTGGCGATTGGCATTTTTGTTATTACTTATTTTATTAGTTCTTTTGGAAAAGTAGCGGTAGCGGCTTACGGCATAGGAGCTCGGATTGACCAGATTGCCTTACTGCCCATTATTGGAATAAATGTTGCTACCTTAACATTAGTGGGACAGAATAATGGAGCAAAAAGATATGACCGCGTTAAAGAAGTAATAAAATTCGTTATTAAATATGCATTAATAATCGTTAGCTTCGGCATGCTCGGGGTATTATTATTTTCAAAACAGTTATTAATGCTTTTTTCTTCTGATCCGGAAGTCATTTTAATCGGATCAATTTATTTAAAAATTTCAATATTTGTTTATTGGGCTTACGCTCTTTTATTTATTACCGTATCGGCTTTGCAGGGCATAAAAAAGCCGTTTTACGCGATTTATATAGGTTTATACCGCCAGATTGCGGCGCCTTTAGTAATTTTTTATTTGCTTGTTAATGTTTTAGGCTGGGGGATAACTGGAATATGGTGGGGGATATTGATAATTAATTGGTCAGCTGTAATTATTACCTTAATCTATTTAAAATACGTTATGAATAAATTAGTGAAAACTTAAGTTAAATAATTTTAACTAATATTAGCTAAAATACTGTAGTTTTATTAAAATTATAGTATTTTTTTATGTAAAAATATTGACATAATTTAAATAATATGTTATTATATTAGGTTAATTATTTAATAATTTTAAATATAAAAAAGGAGGCAAAATATGGAAATAATTTTTTTTGAAAAAATAAAGAACGCCAAGAGATTTTTTGTGTTTACATTTATTTTGTTAACCACAACCCTGGTCATGTTGGCGGTTTCGGTTACTTCAGAAACAGTCAACGTGGAAAATGTGCAGGTCGAAGAACAAAAATTTCAGAACTTGCAGGTTTTAGGTCAGCCTGAAGGGTTAACTGTGGAGTTAGACGACATTATCCGCCGGGCTTCTGTTGAATATGGAGTTGACACTCCATTAATTAAGGCTGTGATAATGTCAGAGTCGCGGTTTGATCCCAATGCTGTTTCCCATGTTGGTGCATCTGGATTAATGCAGCTTATGCCAGCAACTGCATCATATCTAGGGGTTCAGGATCCTTTTGACCCCGAAGAAAATATTTTTGCAGGAACCCGATACTTTTCAGGATTTATGCAAAAATATGATGGTAACATTGAGTTGGCTCTTGCCGCTTACAATGCCGGGCCCACTAGGGTATCTGAATATGGGGGTGTACCACCTTTCCCTCAAACCCAAAGTTATATCAACAAAGTAATGGGGTATTATATTGAGTTTCAAGAAATTTAATGATATCCTATTACTTTTCAATAAACCTCGTTCACCTAGTGGACGGGGTTTTTTCTTGCCAAAATTAGTTAAATCGTGTAACATGGAACACAGAACACGGAACAAAGAACAGGGAACACAGAACAGGGAACATGGAACCCAGAAAATTTTTTTAGTTTTTATTCATCATTTATACTTCATATATACTGCATAATTGTTAATTCGAAATATGACAGCTAAAGAATTACGAGACAAATACCTTGAATTTTTTAAGAGCAAAAGGCATGCGATATTGCCTAGCGCTTCTTTGATTCCGGAAAACGATCCGACTGCGCTTTTTATTTCAGCCGGCATGCATCCTTTAGTACCTTATTTAACGGGTGAAAAGCATCCGGAAGGCAGAAGGCTAGTTAGCCTTCAAAAATGCGTTCGGACAATTGATATTGACGAAGTCGGCGATTCAACCCATCATACATTTTTTGAGATGCTGGGCAATTGGTCGCTTGGCGATCCTACCTCGCCTGACGGCATCGGACAAGGCGGGTATTTTAAAAAAGAGGCGATTAGCTGGAGCTGGGAATTTTTAACTTCGCCTAAATGGTTAAATTTAGATAAAAATAAAATCGCAATTTCTGTATTTGCTGGAGATAAAGACGCTCCATTTGATCAAGAGGCATTTGATATTTGGCAAAGTTTAGGTATACCCAAAGAAAGAATTGCTAAATTGCCTAAATCAGATAATTGGTGGGGACCAGCCGGCCAGACTGGGCCTTGCGGTCCTGACACAGAAATGTTTTATTGGGCAAGTGATAATAAGACTCCAAAAGTATTTAATTCTGAAGATAAGCGCTGGGTGGAAATTTGGAATGATGTTTTTATGGAATATAATAAAAAAGAAGATGGCAGTTACGAACCCTTAAAACAGAAAAACGTTGACACTGGTATGGGTTTAGAAAGAACTTTAGCGGTTTTAAACGGTATAGACGATAATTATCAAACAGAGTTGTTTAATAATATTATTAATAAAATTGAGCAATTGTCTGGAGAAAAGTATGAAAAATCTAATGAAGTAAAAAGAGCGATGCGAATTATTGCTGATCATATTAGGGCCGCTACATTTATTATGGGCGATGACAAAGGCGTTTCTCCATCAAACCTTGACCAGGGGTATGTTGTGCGGCGTTTAATTAGGCGGGCAATTAGATATGGTAAGCGGATTAACGTTACAGGCGGTGGTAAAGCTTCAGAAAATAGTATAACCTGGACAAAAGAAATTGCTAAGATTGTTGCTCACGATTATCAAGAAACGTATCCGGAGCTAAGGAAAAATATAAATTATGTAATTACAGAGCTTGACGAAGAAGAGAAAAAATTTAGTAAAACCATTGATAGCGGTTTAGAGAAAATTAATAAAATATTAAAAAATAAAAAAAATATTGATAAAAAAATTTATCAAGAAGTAATGAATTTAGATACAATAACAAAAAATAATATTTTTAAAAAAATATATAACAGAGAAGATGTCCCAGGTTTTAAAGAAATAAATATTAATTTAACTAATAAAGAAGTGATCGGAGCAACTATTTCGGGCCAAGAAGCTTTTAACTTATATCAAACTTATGGGTTTCCAGTTGAGATGATTGTTGATTTAGCACAAGAAAAAAATTTATTTGTTGATATAGAAGGATTTAGAAAAGATTTTGCTATACATCAAAAACTTTCCCGCACCGCCTCGGCCGGAAAATTTAAAGGCGGTTTAGCCGATGCTTCTGAAGAAACAAAAAAACTACATACTGCTGCTCATTTATTATTAGCGGCTTTACGGCAAGTACTTGGCGATCAGGTTGTACAGAAAGGTAGTAATATTACGCCAGAGCGTTTGCGCTTTGATTTTTCATATAATGAAAAAATGACGGTTGAACAAATTAAAAAAGTTGAAGATTTAGTTAACGAGGCGATTAAAAGAGACTTGGTTATAAGTTGTCAGGAAATGCCGCTTAATAACGCAAAGGAGAAAGGAGCAATGGGTGTGTTTGAATCAAAATACGGAGAAAAAGTAAAAGTTTATCAAGTTGGTGATAATAATAATTTTTTTAGCCAGGAAATATGCGGCGGACCGCATGTCGAGAGAACCGGAATTTTAGGCTATTTTAAGATAAAAAAAGAGCAGAGCAGTAGCGCTGGAGTAAGGAGAATTAAGGCAGTATTAGGATAATACTTGACAATTTTAAAAGAAAAATATATAATTGGCATACGATTATTAATAAAGAAAAACTACTAAAAATAAGATAAATTTACCAATAATTTTGGTAAACTTTTTAAATTTTGCCAAAATTTTTTCTGTTAATGACAGACGATAATAATAAGCCAGCTGATGCAAAAGATTTTATCGAGATGCAGGGCGAAGTATTAGAGTTAATGCCGGCCACTACTTTTAAGGTGATGCTAGAAAATGGGCATGAAATATTAGCTCATTTATCCGGCAGGATGAGAATGAATAAAATTCGTTTGCTTCCCGGAGATAATGTTAAGGTTCAGATTAGCCCATACGATTTAAGTAAGGGGAGGATTACTTATCGGATGTAATTTTTGAAATATATAAAAATTAAATTAAAGCGAATATAATTATTCGTAAATTTATTGTTTTAAGATATTATGAAAGTTCGATCATCGGTTAAGAAAATTTGTAAAGACTGTCAAGTAATCCGGCGTAAAGGCCGGGTTAGGGTATTATGTAAAAATCCTAAACATAAACAAAGACAAGGGTAAGAAATTGCCGATTGGCGATTGGCGATTTTCGATTGAACTTATATAAAATAAATAATTTTAGATAAGATAAATGATTTATAATTGCTTCATAATTCGACAATCGTAAATCGTCAATCGACATTTAATTTATGGCGGTAAGAATCGCGGGAGTAACAATTCCAAACGAGAAACGGGTTGAGATTGCTTTAACCTATATTTTTGGTATTGGTAATACCTTAGCTAGCAAAATAATAAAAAATGCGCAAATTAAAAATAGCGTTCGGGTTAAAGATTTAAAAGAAGAGGAAATTAATAAATTAAGAACTATTATCGAAAAAGAATATCGAGTGGAAGGAGATTTAAAAAGAGAGATAATGGGCAATATAAAACGCCTTAAAGAAATAAATAGTTATCGAGGAATGCGCCATAGTAAAAATTTACCAACCCGCGGACAAAGAACTAAAACTAATAGCCGAACAGTCAGAGGTAATACTAGAAAAACTATGGGTTCGGGCCGTAAAGCGGCAACACAAAAAACATAATATTATAATGCGAATCCGCGAATATATGCGAATTCTGCGAATTGCGAATGATGCGAATTAAAATACGAAACTATAAATTGAATGAGAAATTACGAATTATATTCAAATACTGCAAGCATGCGAATCGGACGACTGGTGGAATAAATTAATAATATATAATTATTTAT
>JBDRCJ010000079.1:0-14899 GCA_043821805.1 Patescibacteria group bacterium | reverse complement strand
TAGCCGCCATTACTCGCGGATCTTGAGAGCCTAAGGCAAGCTTAGTATCAACCTCATCATAATACCCCCCCCAAAATTTACTTTCCGGGCTTTCTTGCGCTAAAGCCGGTAAGGCAGCGAGTGAAAAAACCGGCGCCATTACTAAGCATAAAATTGCCAGACTAACAACATTTTTAAAAATTTTTTTCTTCATAAATTATTTCCACTCTAAAATAATAAAAACACGAAAAGTACAAATATTTTAGGTACTTATCGCATTTAAATTAATTTAGTTAAGTTATTAACATCTCTTATATTTTACCACATTTTTCATAAGATGACAAAAAAACCCGCCCCGGTTTTATAAAAAAACCGGGGCGGGCAAGAAGGGGCCTATCTGGCTAAAAAATATATCTACAATCCCTTAAAAAATAAAATATTAAATTGTACCCATTACTTATCTTCTTCTTTTTCTCCTGGTGTTTGGCTAAACGGCTCAGATGAATCTGGTTGATTTTTTTTCCTTTTTTCCTTAATTAGCTCTTTATTAACCCAAAAAATCCAAACAATTACACCCAGAAGAAAAGCGATAAAAATTACTAAATTTAATTTTAATTTGCTTTGCTCGCTCTTATCTTCGTCTATTAAACCTGTCTGCTTTTTTTCTTCGCTTATGCCTTCATTAATTATATCTTCTATTTCTTTATCAGAAATTTTTTCCTTTTCTCCAGCCTCGCCAGTATCTTTTATACCCTCTATCTCTCCAACGTCAGGAGAAATAATAATTTCTGGTTCTTCTACTATTGGTTTCGGCTCTTCTATCTTAACCACTGGCTCATCTTTCTGCTCCTCGGCTGATTGGCCGATGACCGGCTCTCTAACTGTAAAATAGACGATATTAGACCAAGCGCTTTCTTTACCTCGACTGTCTACTGCTGTAGCATACACTAGATGATTCCCTTTTGTCAAGGACTGGAACGATTTATAAACGAAACTAGCTGTCCCTGACTCATTATTTTTAACCATAAACTTTCCGTCTAATTTATGGTTAATATAGACTTTTATTAATGAGTCATTTTTTGCTAAACCAACAATAAAGAGATGATTTTCAGTAGTCTGGTTAACTATTGGAGTAAAAATTATCGGAGACGGCATCGGCTCTTCAATTCTAAACTTTAAAACATTTGACTGGCCGCTAATTCTGCCATATTTATCTTCGGCTACTGCATAAGCTTCATGCCAACCAACGTTTAAATTTAGAAATGGGCGGTAGGCGAAATTAGCTGTGCCTGATTGATGCTTTACTACCGGGATTTTGCCGTTATGAACACCGTCGATATATACATGCACGAAGGTGTTGCTAACAGTTAAGCCAGCAATTAAAGGTTTTGCCTTACCGATAACATAGCTCTCGTCAGGGCTAACTAAAGTTGGCGCTGCCATGTCTGGTACAATAAACTCAACTTCAGTCAATGGAGATAACACTAAAGAAGTTTTATCGCGAGCAACGGCTGCAATTAAATGCTTGGCCGGAGATAAAGAGGTTTTATGCTCATAATAAAAACTGTCGGTGGCTGTCCCTTGGCTGTTTAATTTAGCTAAATCATAGAATACTCCGTCAATATATATTAGTACTTCAGTATTAGCTTCTGTTAACCCTATTAAATAAAAATTACCCAAACCATCTTCGTTTCTTTGGCTATTAGCTTCTAAAATTGTTGGCGCACTAACTTGATCTGCTTTAACCTGGTTAACCGCTATAAATGAAAAGCAAATGCAAAAAAATAGATGAGTGAAAATTAAAAGAATTTTTTTACAACTCATAACTAAACATTCCGTTTCCTCCTTAAAACGTATTAAATTAGTGGCGCATAAACATAAAACTTATTGTTTTTGTTTCTGTTTTTGTTGCTATATTTATTTTTGTTTTATTTTATTTTTTTATGTAATTTTCTAATATATCGGTTAAGGTTAGGGCCGCCAGGATTAAATTAGAACTTCCAATTTTTCCTATTAGACCCTAACTCAACTTGTAATATATTAAACTTATCTTAGCTAGAAACCTCCGTCAAGTATATAACTGGTTAATAAGCTGGGGGAAAGTTTCAAGCAAGTTGTGCAAAAAAATGTGGATAATATTTGGATGAATTAACTAATTTAGATAAATTGTTTTATGATATATTTTTATAATGTTTAATCTTAGCAATTTTTTTAAACTTATTTATATCAATAGCGACTAAGTCAATTTGGACAAAATTTTCATCTAAATTATTTTTATAAATAATATGATTTATAGCCTTTTTTAAATTTTTTAACTTCCTTCTATTAATCGCCTCATCTGCTCCGCCAAAAATTAAATTAGTTCTAGTTTTTACTTCAATAAAAATATTTAGCTGGCCGTGCTTGGCGATTATATCAATCTCTTGATAGCTTGTTTTTATATTAGTAGCCACTATTCGATAACCATGCCTAATTAAATAATTTTTAGCTAACATTTCGCCGAATTGTCCGACTTTTTGGTTATAATTCATAACTGCAGTTACTAGCTTAATTTATAAGTTAATTTTAATAAATTACGTTGGCTCTAAACTAGCAACCATACTCTCTTTTTGTTATTTTGAGCGTAACGCCTGCCTGCCGGCAGGCAGGAAGTGGTGCGAAAAATCTATAATACTTTATAGTTAGCACTAATAACTTATTATAGATCTTTCGCTTCGCTCAAGATAACAAAAAAGAATATAGTGATTATTCTCTAGTTTTACAGCTATTAAATATTTGTCAAAATAAGCTAACAAATGCCTTATAATGTTTGAACCTGCAGTCTTCTAGATTCTTCCTGCTCAAATAATTAAAAAAACAGAAGACAAACAACAAAGGATAATGAAAAATATTTTCTGTTGTCTGCGTTCTGTTGTCTAATATTAAGGAATATATTTCCTATATTCTTTTTCTTCAGCTCTTTTTTTCTTTTTGGCTGGTATTTTAACTAAAGCTTTAAAAATAAATATTAACCAAACAATATCACCTACCGCCCAAAGCAAAAACCAAAAACGCGCTGATAAAAAAGGCACTAATTCATAAGTAAAAAAAAGAAAAAACAAGCCTACAATGGTATTTAATACCGAGAAATTAAATAATTTTTGCCAAACCGCTAAATATATATCCGGCTTTTTTGTTTTTAATATCCAAAAAATAACAGATATAATAAAAAAAATAACAATCAAATAAATAAAATATTGCTGGAGGGTGGCCAAAAGCGGGCTTGGTCTTAAATTTATCCAATATTTTAGTGACAATAAATTACCCATAAATCTAAAATTATACTTAATAGTAAATTATATTTATCACATTACTATAATTTTGTAAACATCAAGCCATAATGATATTGCCCGGCAACAAATTCTTCTTCCTCTTTTAAGCCTAATTTATGCGCCCCAATTTTTAATAAATCAGCTTTAACTCGCTCTTCGACTGGCGGGCCAATCGGGGAAGCGACATTTTTCCATTCAACTACTACTAATCTTCCATGTTTTTTTAACAGTCTAATAGCTTCTCTTAATATTTCGACTCTTTTATGGGACTGGTATAAAGTATTTACGAGTAAAATAACATCAACACTACCCGACTCGATTTTAGTTGCTTTAAAAACTTCTAAATTACTCCAAACTGTTTTTATATTTTCGATATTTTCTTGCTTAATTCTTCGATCAATTGCGCCAAGCACAGTTTTTAATATATCAACCGCGTAAACTATTCCTCGCTTGCCAACAATACTGGCCGCCGAAAAAACAAAATGTCCGGAAGCGCCGCAGCCTAAATCAGCCACCTTCATGTCCTGACTAAGATCAGCTTTGCTTAAAATATAATTTACATCTAAAAGGGCATTACCGCCGGTTATTTTAAACATATCTTTTTTATTATTTAAAATTTTTTAATATTTTAAATTATTCTTCAACTAAAATTTGCTTTTTTACCATTATCTCACGGCCATACTTTTTTTTCGCTATAATAATTAAGGTATTAACTCCATTTTTTAAATTTACTTTTTCCGTGAATGATCCGTCGCTATCGATTGATAATAACTCGCCGTTAATAGTTACTTCAGCTTCCGGTTCGGTCGTACCGATTATATTAATAAAACTATTCTTAGTAATTAAATTATCGCTCGGCTCAACAATATTTAACCTCGGTGGGGAAATTATCTTATTAAGGCAAACCCCTAAATAGAGAAAGCAACCTAGCACAACCAAAATTATAACAATACTTTTAATTATTTTTGGGAAGATTATTAATTTTGAACCCTTAACTATCTGTTTAGAAAATATTTCCTTATTTTTTTCTTTATTAATTTCTCCTCTTTGCCCTTCGGTTGGCATTTCGCTAAAAATCTTAACTATTTTTTGGTAATCAAGCCCTAAAAATATTGAGTACTCTTTTAAAAAATTTTTTCCATATATCCCGGCTGGCAGTTTATCAAATTCTCCTTTTTCTAGAATCTTTAAATATTTATAATTTATATTAATCTTTTTTGCTATTTCCTTAAGATTTATTTTTTTCCTTAATCTAGCTTGCTTTAACTCTTCGGCGATTATTTCATTTTCTGATTTTATCTTGTTTGGCCTAAACTGAATCATAATATTTACTTAAATCTTAAACCATTCTCCTGCCTGATTATAACCTAAAGCAGTCATGGAAAAATTAATAATCATCCAGCTAGTAAAAACAATCACTAAGCCGATTATTGCCCCTAATATAATTTGCTTTGCTTGGGATACTTTCTCACTATTGCCGGCTGAAATTAAAAACATTACCCCGCCATAAATAAACATTAGCAAGGCTAACGAACCCACTATCCCTAATATTATTTCCGAAGCTCTTACTGCGACTACTATAAAATCATTCACTTGGCAATCGCCCTTTTCTATACAACCAGAAGAATAACTCGTATCACCAGAGTTCTGCAGTAAAGATTCATTTTGGGCTAAACAAAAGTTAGCAGAAAACAAAAAACAAATACAAAATAATAAAATAAAATAACAGAACAATTTTTTATATAATAAATTCATAAATTTTAAATCTAAAATCACTATTTCCCAATTGTTTGTTGAACTCTCTTTGCTCCTGTACTAATAATTTTTTCAATCTTATCTTCACCTTTTACTACGCTATCTATCATTTCCCCGATTATTAATTCGGCCGCATTAGCGTCTTCCCCTTTATACCAGCTTTTAGACGTTAGCAGCTGGTCGGCAAAAATACCAATTTCTATATCTTCTCTCTGTTCTTCAATCAGAGAACGCAGGGCAGTTGGCTTTTTAGTAACTTTTAGATAAGGCGCGACCTGTTCTGCCTGGCTAGCAAATTGAATAAAATCCCAAGCTTCATTAATATGCTCACTTTTATTCGACACCGCTTCTACCCAATAATTAGCGAAGTTTACCGGCGTATTGCCTTTAATCTGCGGCAGGCTAGATACTGAAAAATTTAACTTCGGCGCTCGAGCTTTTATGGTGGGTAAATGATAAGCATAGCCAAACATAATCGCTAGTTTTCCTTGGATAAACATTTCTAAAGAATTTTCCATTTGGCTATTCCAGGTATATACTTCTTTGGCCGGAGTAGAAAAATCAGTATAAAAACGCAAAGCTTCTAGGCCTGGATTATAATTCTGTTCTTTTAAAGCCGAAGGGATTATATTAAAAATAATCTGGCCATTTTCATCTAACATTTCAGATCCATTCTGCATCATTAATATTGTTAAAATATCACTATACCGCTCAATATTCGTGCTCCCACCCAAAGCGACTCCGGCCTGAATTATTTGCCCGGCAGTGTCTTGCTTTGTTAATGTTTTTACTCCTTCCTGAAAATCTCGATCCCAATAACTAAATGAATAAGCAATACCAGCGTTATTAAATAAATCCCGATTATAATACATGGCTAAACTATCGACTGACAGGGGTAGGCCAAAAATTTTAGGCTGAACCTCTCCAGAATTCTCATCTTTTACTTCTATTACCACATCGCTAAATACAACATCAATATAATTATCAACTAAATCCTTTAAACTAATACTTTTAATAGTCCGCAGCTCAGGTATTACTTCTTTTTTTACACTGCCCTTAACAACCGGATAAGCCATAGTAATTTTTGTTGGTAAAGGAGCTAATTTAGTTTCATATTTTTTTAACCATGTGTTATGAATAGAAAAAATATCTGGCCCCCGATCTTCGGCTAAGGCTTCTAGCAATTCCTGCTCATATTCGCTATAGCGCAATTTTCGGTAATTAATGGTTATGTTTGGATGTATTTTATTATAATTATCAAATATTTCTTTAAAGGCGTCAGGCCCGTCCCAAACTCGCCAATAATTTATAGTAATCGGCTGCATTGCCTCTTCAGTTTTTTTATCAACAAATTTACAACCGAAGCCGGAAGTTAAAATAAAAATACAAATAAGTGATATTAAAATTGCTTTTTTTCTATAAAACATATTGTTTCATTGTTTATATAATTAGATTAACCAGCTTTACTTCAACACTTTAGTAAAATTATTTAAATTAATGTAATTTAAATTAATTTAACAAATAATTTTCTTACCATTATTATAGCATAACATACTCCGAGAACACAAAAAAATTACTCCAATTTCGGACGATATTGCAAAGCTTCGGCTAAATGCGCTGTTTGAATATTTTCTACCTTAGATAAATCAGCAATTGTTCGAGCTAATTTTAATATTCGAAAATATGCTCGTGCAGACAAATGCAGCTGGTCAACCGCTTTCCGCATAATTTCCTTAGCCGCTTCATCTACCTGGCAATATTTTTTTACTGCCTCTGAACTCATTTCTGAATTTGTTATAAACGGCTCCTCGTTAAAACGTTGCAGCTGAATATTTCTCGCTTGTTCTATTCGATTTTTTATTTCTCGCGAACTTTCTCCCAATTCGACCGAGGATAATTTATCAAATTTTATTCTTGGCACTTCAATATGTAAATCAATTCGGTCAATCATCGGCCCGGAAATTTTTTTCCGATAATTAATTATCTGAGATGAGGTACAAATGCATTGTTTTTCTTTATCGCCAGAATAGCCGCAGGGACAAGGATTCATCGCCGCTACTAAAATAAATTTTGCTGGAAAGCATAAATTACCAGCCGCCCGGCTAACATGGATAACTCCGTCTTCTAATGGTTGGCGTAAATTTTCTAAAACCGGCCGAGGAAATTCACCGAACTCATCTAAAAATAATACACCGCGATGAGCAAGAGAAATTTCTCCTGGTTTTGGTAAAGTCCCGCCGCCGACTAAAGCCACCCCAGAGGCAGTATGATGAGGAGAGCGGAAGGGCCGGCTATTCATTAACGAAACATCATTAGGCAATTGACCAGCTACACTATAAATTTTAGTTATTTCTAAAGCTTCGGTTAAAGATAAATTTGGCAGTATTGAAGGCATAGTACGAGCAATTAAAGTTTTACCTGAACCTGGCGGACCAAACATAAGCATATTATGCGCTCCGGCCGCGGCAATCTCCATTGCTCTTTTTACATGTTCCTGACCGCGAATATGAGCCATATCATTTAAAGTATCAACCTTGGAAAAATCAAACTCTTGATAAACAGCCGGCTCAATCAATTCATTTTCTTGTAAATGGCGGACTAATTTTTTTAAATTATCAACCGGTATAACTTCAAGCTCTTTAACTAATTTAGCTTCAATAGCATTATCGCGCGGAACAAAAACCGTTTTTATTCCAACATCTCTGGCTTTAATTGCGATCGGTAATACTCCATTAATTGGCCGAATATCTCCGCTTAAGGCTAACTCACCCACAAACAACATAGCTTCTGTTTGACCAGCTAAATGAAAAGAATTAGCCGCCAACATTAAGCTAACAGCAATAGGTAAATCATAGCTCGGACCATGTTTTTTTAAATCAGCCGGAGCTAAATTAATAGTAACTTTCACCCGCGGTAAAAAAAAACCTGAATTTTTTATCGCGCTTCTTACCCTCTCTTTTGATTCAGAAACAGCCATATCCGGTAAACCGACAACCGAAATTATACCTAATTCTCCGCCCCCAGTATCGGCTTCAACTTCAACAATCTCAGCTTCTAAACCAATAACCGCGGCTGATAAAATTTTTGATGACATAATATTTAAACAACTAGATAACTAGCAAATAAATTACTAGAAGTTAATATAAATCCCAAACTTATATTTCTTTTTTAAATAAAATTCTAAGCACTAAATCCGAAATTCTAAACAAATTCAAATTTACCAAATTCAAAATTCAAAAAAATTTGATCATTTGGTAATTTGAATTTAGAAATTGTTTAGGATTTAGAGTTTAGAATTTAGAATTTAGAGTTTTTTCTAGCTGTCTGTTTTCTAGTTGTCTAATATTATTATATCACAAAATAAAAAACCGCCTTTTGCGGTAAAAACATTTTTTTAAATCATACTTACTTATTGCAGAAAAAATTTTTCGTTTTCTAATCTGCGCTAACTTTCGATGGAGCTAATTTTTCACTCGCTTCTTCTAATTTTACGCTTAATAACTTACTGATGCCATCATCGCCCATTGTCACGCCATATAAAATATTTGCCCGCCGCATAGTTGCCCGATTATGTGTAATAATTATAAATTGCGTCTTGTGCGACAAATCATCTAAAATTTTAGCTAATCTTTCAGAATTTGCTTCATCCAGAGCCGCATCAACTTCATCTAAAACAACAAAGGGTGAGGGGTTAGCGCTAATAATGGCACAGATTAAAGCAATGGCAGTTAAAGCTCTTTCCCCGCCAGACAACATGGAAACAGATTTTATTTTTTTCCCTGGTGGAGTTGCCTGGATTTCAATCCCGGCCAATCCAGTCGCGTTATGTTTTTGTAAAAATTTTATTTTATTAACATTAAATTTCTGGTCAATTTTATTTATCGAAGTAACTATCTGCTCCCCGCTTTCCATTTCATCTTTTTCTAATCCGTTCTTTTCCGCTTCAATTAATTTTATTATTTTAGCTGTCCCGCCTTTAAAAAGAATTTTAAAATATTCTTCAAATTTTGTCGTAATAATTTTAAATTCTTTATCAAATTTTTCTTTGATATTTATATCTAGCTCTTTAACTATTTCCTCTAAAGATTTTATTGCTTCAGTTAAATCATTCACTTGGCTAAATAAAAAATCAAAACGTGTTTTTGTCTCATTATACTCCTTGGCAATTTCCGGATCTATCCCGCCGATTAAATCAAGCTGGCGTTTTAATATATTTATTTTTTCGATAGCTTCTTCATCATCAAGATCTCCCTTAACTGCTTGATTATTTTTGATTTCTGATAAATTGCCATAATTATGCCTAATTTCAATTTCTAAATCTTCAAGCTTAGTCTCGTAACGAGCCGAATTAATTTTTAGCTCATTTAATTCGCTTGCTGTTTGGCTCACTTCGCTTTGTAATGTCTGCCAATTTTTCTGGAGTAAAAATAATCGATCTTTTTTATCTTCTTCTTCTTTAGTAAAATTGATAACTTTTTCGTTAACTTCTTTTAATTTTTGTTCAATTTTATTTAGCTTATCTTTTAATTCCTTTTTCTGATTAGCAAATTCTCCTTTTTTATCTTTTATATCTTCTTCCTTTAATTTCTGCTCAATTTCGCTTAAATCAGTATTAATTTTTTTTGTTTCGATTTTTAATAATTTTACTCTTTCAGAGCGAGCTAAAATTCTTAGATTACTTTCATTAATTTTATTAACTATTTTTTCTTTAGCTTCAGTTAAATTAATAATATCTTTATGGATCTTGTCTAAGTCTTCTTTTGGGGAAGTTTTTCCTAATATACTTAATAATTTTTTAACTGTTTCTCTGAAATTGCTTATTATTTCTTTTATTTTATTTAAATCTTTTTCTCCTTCTGCTTTATCTAACTGACTTAATAAATTTTTTAATTTTCCATTAATATCTTCTATTTTTTGTTTATCAACATCTGAAGTTAAACCAGATAAAATCTTATTTAACTTATTTATTTTATTATCAAGCTGCTTTTTTTCTTCATCTAATTCCTGCCAATGATTTTTTTCCAAGAAAATATTACTCTCAAGAATTTTTATCTCTTCATTTTTTTGCGCTATCTCCTTAGCTAGATCTGATTTCTTACTATGCAACCAGGCTAAATCAAATTTACCACGCGCTTCTAAATTTACTTCTGTCCGCGCATCATACTTAGCTAACTGTTGAATGATTTTATCTTTAACTGCCTGCAATTCATTAACTTGATCCTGAAGTTTATTAAAATCTTCGACTACTTTATTCTCGGCGCTAATTTTATCAAGTTCTCCGGTCAATTGTTTTAGCTTTTCTTCTTTTTTTCGTTTTTCCTGCTCTAAAACTATAAATTGTTTATTAACTTGATTAAATTTATCATTAAGCGAATGCCAAATTTTAGCGTAATATTTTAACTGTAATCCTTTTAGCTCTACTTCCAATTGCCCTCTTTTTTGCAGTTTATTTACCTGTCTGGTCAAACTTTTTAGTCTCGGCTCAATTTCATCAAGCAGCATCTTAATCTGGCCAAGGTTTTCATGGCTTATTCTTAATTTATTCAAAGAGTCATCCCGCTTAATTTGAAATTGTTTGACTCCGGTTGCTTCATCAAAAAATTCCTTTCGTTCGGCAAGCGAAGTATTTAAAAAACCTTCAACCATTCCCTGACCAATTACGCTATAAGTTTTTTGCCCAAAATTTGCTTTAGCCAGCATTATCTGGATATCAGCTAAACGAACGCGTGAATTATTGATTAAATACTCGCTTTCGCCATCTCGAAACAAACGACGGGTTAAAATTACCTTTTCATAGTCAATCGGCGCTTTTTTATCCTCATTATTTAAATAAAGGGAGACCTCGGACATGCCTAACCTACCCTTTTTATCTGAGCCGGAAAAAATTACATCCTCAAGTTTTTTGCCACGAAGCGTTTTCATGCTTTGCTCGCCTAAAGACCAGCGCACCGAATCAGCAATATTAGATTTGCCTGAACCATTCGGACCGACTACCGCCGTAATCCCGCGTTTAGTTCTTCCCATCATCCCAGGAAAAATTAAAACGTTTTTATTGGCAAAAGATTTAAAACCCTGGATTGTTAACTTTTCTAAAAACATACGTTAGAAAATAAAAAATAGTAAACAGAAAACAGACGACAGGAATAATTTTATTAAAAGTTTCTGATCTCTGTCGCCTGTTTACTGTCGTCAACTACATTATACAACATTTTACAATTTTTAAAAAATAATTTAAACTAAACTTATAATTAAGTAATTATACTAAACATGAAAAAACAAAAAAAAATATTGGTGATTGCTGGTCCTACTGGCGTTGGTGAAAGCACAATCACAAAAAAAATTATTAAACGCTATCCAGTATTTACGAAGCTAACAACAGCCACTACCAGAAAACCTCGACCAGGTGAAAAACACGGGATTGATTATTATTTTTTTTCTAAAAATAAATTTAAAGCTGAAATTAAAAATAAAAGCATTATAGAATATACTTATATAAAAAAAACAGACGTTTATTACGGCAGTTATAAACCTGACTTAGAGAAAAAATTAAAAATGAATTTCAATATTATTATTAATCTCGATTTAGCTGGAGCAAAATATTATAAAAAATATTACCAAGCGACAACCATATTTATCCGACCAGAATCTATTAACGATTTAAAAAAAAGAATTATTGTCCGTGAGCCTAATATTTCAAACCAAAAACTGAAAAACCGGCTAGCTTATGCTAGCGAAGAAATAAATAAAGAATCCCGTTTTTATGACTATCAAGTTATAAATAAACAAAATAAATTAGCTGCTGCTGTTAAGCAAGTAGAAAAAATTATTAAAAAAGAAGGCTACCTATTAAAATAGATTGACAAAAAATAATTTTTATTATAGTATTAGACAAGCATGATTATTTAATTATTTAGCTAACAATAGAACTCTTTGTTCTATTTTTATTTATTAATATGACAGAAGAAAAAAAGAACACTAAGCCAGCCGAGGACAAAGCTTCTCAAAAAGAAAATAAAGAAAAAATACCTGCTGGCCAAAAAAAGGCCGAGGAGAAAAAGAAAATTCCGGATTTAAAACCAGGCATGACTGTTAGAGTTTATCAAAAAATTAAAGAACTCAATATTAAAGGCGAGGAAAAAGAAAGAGTCCAGTATTTTGACGGCCTTATTATTGCTCATAAACATGGCCAAGAATCCGGAGCAACCATTACCGTAAGAAAAATTTCTGATGGGATTGGCGTAGAAAAAATATTTCCTTTAAGTCTGCCCACAATTACAAAAATCGAAATTAAAAAGCAGGCGAAAGTAAAACGAGCAAAACTCTATTATTTAAGACGGGGCTATAAGAAAAAATTGAAAGAAAAAAAGGTGACAAAATAATAAAACAGCCGCAGTGCTGGAATTGGTAGACAGGTCAGCTTGAGGGGCTGGTGTCCATTAGGGCGTAAGGGTTCAAATCCCTTCTGCGGCACTGCGATAAAAATAAAAGTCCTCCCTGCCCGCCCGTAGCCGAAGGCGGAGTGGAGGGTCGTCCGCACTTGCTATAAAAAGGACGCATAGCTCAGTTGGTTAGAGCGCCTCGTTTACACCGAGGAGGTCCTAGGTTCGAATCCTTGTGCGTCCACTAAAAATAACACTGAAGGAGATATTCGCGAATCTCTCTTTCAGTGTTATTTTTTTTCTCACCTTTTATATTAATAAAATATAGGTTAAAATAATAATATGCAGATAACAACTAAATCAGAAAGAGAAACATTTAATTTCGCAAAAAAATATGCTAAAAAGCTAAAAGCAGGCATTGTAATTGGCTTAATCGGCGAATTAGGCGCTGGAAAGACCGTCTTTGTTAAAGGCTTGGCCACGGGTTTAGGTATAAAAAAAACTATCACCAGCCCGACTTTTGTGATAATGAAAATTTACAAAACCACTCGTGCTAAACGAACACAGATCACAGATCTATGCCACATTGATGCTTACCGGTTAAAGTCAGCAAAAGAACTTCAGGCTTTAGGAGTAGAAGAATATTTTTATCAGCCTGATACTGTAACTATTATTGAATGGGCTGACAGGGTAAAAAAAATCTTGCCAAAGACGGCAAAATTTGTTAGGATAAAAAATAAGGGAAAAAATAAAAGATTATTAACCTATTAAAAAACATGCAACAATTAAACTTAGAAAAAATTCCAGAGCCAATTGAAGACACGACTGACATGAAACTTCTGAAAAGAAAGCAAAAACTAGAAAAAGAACGAGGGGAAATAAAAAATAAACTAGAAGAAGCAAAGGGTGATGAAGCTAAAATTTTAGAAGAAGATTTAAAAAACAAAGAAAATCAAATAAAGCAAAGCGCAGATTCCTTTAATCTGTATCGCAGAAAGAAAAAAATATCTTCTTTAAAAGAAATTGCTGGAGATAAAAACGTTGCAAAAGTACTTGATTTTAAAAAGAAAAAGCAGGAAGGTGAAATTATATTAAACGAGGATGAAAAAAATGAAGTTGGCGATAGATTCACGGCAAGCTTAGAAGAATTTAAGAAAAAGAAAAGAGAAGCGGGGAGCCGAAATTAATCTTTGTTTTTAGCCATGTAGATTAAATTTACTGCTCTTAATAATTAACCATCCTATCCCCATCACCCCTCCCACAACCATCATATCAGCAATATTAAAAACTGTAAAATACTTTAAATCTAAGTAATCCACTACAAAACCGTATTTAAGGCGGTCAAATAAGTTGCTAGTTGCACCCAAAATAATAATCGCTAAATATAAACTCTCATTATAGCTATTCTTTTTGAATAAATTTAATAAATAATAAAGTAAACAGGCAATTATTATTATAATTGCTAAATTTAAACCTAACCCGGAAATGGGTAAAGAAAAAGCAATATTATAATTACTACTATAACTTAACTTAAAAATACTTCTAATAATTTCTATTGGCTCGCTAAAATAGTTATTGATAGCTAAAAACTTAAAAAATCTATCTAAAATAACAAAAAAGATGACTACTAAAAAATAAATAATCATCTTTTTTTTATTACCTAAAGACATAATATATTAAATTTAATTCCTGTGATTTGCATCCCAAACATCTCAAACATCCCAATAATTCCAAATGTCTCACAACCTAGCTGCTTTGCAATTTCGTTTTGCAGGCCACGCAAGCACTGGCTACTGGCCTAGCTAGCATTCTTTTCTTGCCAATCGGCTGTTTGCAATATTTGCAGACCCCGTAAGTCCCTTTTTCGATTCTATTTAAAGTATTATTAATATCACGTAAAGTATTTTCTAAAACTTTTTCCGTAGCTAAATTAGTTGAATATTCACTAATTTCCTGGGCATTTTCATCAATTTTATCTCCATAATCCGGAAACCTAGCTCGATAATCATTTTTATCATGCTCATCCTTTTTAGAAAAATTTTCCAGATCATCCATTATCTGCTTTTTTCTAACTAACAAGTCTTTCTTTATCTTATTAATAGTAGCTGAATCTAGTTCATTATTTTTCAATTTTTTTAAGACTTTCATATTTTTTCTTTTTTTCAAATATTTAAACTAAAATCTGCCAAGCAAAAGGCAGACAGGAAAATTAATTAATTTCATTATATAGTATAATATTTTTTTTGGCAAGACGATGTATTAGTCCAGCACATTTTGGACACGTAGCTATTATTAAGTAAATAATCCACAGGTGTCTCTAAATTTAAGCTCCATTGAAAGCGTTTGGTATTATACCAAATAAGCCAATCTATCAGTTTCTGATTAAACCTGTTTGTATCATCTAACAATACCTCATTCCAGTCAATAAATTCTTCCTGAATCGTCCGGTTAAACTTCTCGATATGCCCCTGGCGG
>JBDRCJ010000078.1:0-9066 GCA_043821805.1 Patescibacteria group bacterium | reverse complement strand
AGTAAAAAGAATAGTATTTTTAGAGTATAAAGTCAGGCTGGTTCTTGTTGCCCCGATATCAATAATCGCATAATTTTTTTCAAACGGGCCTTTATAATTTATTGACTCTTCTTTTAATAAACTTCGACAAATAGCCGCTGGTTCAATTTCCAGGGCTTCAATTGATAAATTTGCTTGATCAAATAAGTTAGTATACTGGTTAATAATGTTTTTCGGCGCCGCACCGATTAATATTAGTTGAGAATCATTCTTTTCCTCAATCACTTGCCAATCATAGAAAATATCATCAACTAACATCGGTACATGTTTACCTATTTCGGTTTCAATAATATCGGCTATGCTATTTGGCGTTTTATCAATTTTAATTAATTTTACAAAAGTTTTTGTTTCCGGCAAACAAGCGACTACATTATTGGAAGAAACTTTGCCAAATTTAGGTTTATTAATTAAATTTTTAATTGCCTTAATTACTCCTACTTGATTTTTTATTTCTCCGTCAGAAATAAAACCCTCTGGTAAATTATATTTACTTAGTGCCTGAAATATAATTTTATTACCGATTTTATTAAACTGGACTAACTTTAAAGATAAATCAGAAATATCTAAACCAATCGGATAAATAGATTTTCCACTAAAAAATATCATAAAAAATTCTAATTTCTATCCCGAGACTTTGGGAATAATTCCTAAAAATATTTTATTATTTATTATTGTTTGGAATTTGCCTGCCTGCCAACAAGGCAGGATTATTGATTCCTCTTTATTTATATTATTATTTAGTATAACACATTTTATTATTATTAATCTAATACTCTTCCTCCCAATGCTCAACCGTAATAACTGGAGAAAATTCTGCGACACCTAAAGTAGAATTAAGGATTTCTTCATTTCGGGTTATATTTATCGGCTGCCAGACGCTAGTAATAGTTAATTTTCGGCTAATTAATCCGCCGTTGGCGTTAAAACTAAACCCAAGCGGAAAACTTAAAATATTTAGCTGATCAGAAGCATAAATTATACCATTAATATTCATTTCACCTGCCCACAGCTTAAAATATATTTTCCTTTTCGCAAAAATTCCTGACGGTTCTCCAACGGTATGGTTAACTGTTAAAGAACTGCGGCCGCAACGTGCATTCCAACAATTATTTTTACCTATTTCAATATCTCTTTCTGCAACTAATAAACCGTTCACTGTAATCTGCTGGCCCCCGCGCATTTCAATATCGCCGGTAACATAAGTAATCGAATCATTTAAAGTTAAATTCTGGTTAGCCCACATCAGATCACTAAAATCATCCTCACTATAAACTACGTCAGCGATATTTTTATATGAATTAGGATTCTCTGAATCAAAATCTACTGCCGGCATATTTATTTCCGCTGCGGCCGGCGGATAAGATTCATTGGCCGCATGAATAGTACCCCCCACATTTACTGTTGACAACCACGATTCAACATAATTTCCGACCGCATTTAAATCTGTGTCAATATTAACTAAGCTTGAACCATTAATCGTAAAGGTATTATTAGAATGAGCGCTGCCATTATAAAAATTAACTTTGCTAAAACTAATATCGACATTCCCGTCCGCATAACCGCAATTATCGCCTAGCTCAACCCCGCCCTCTCCCATCGCTCGATAAACTTCAGTTTTAATAATTCGCTGGCTTGTTTTTCCTCCGATGTCGATTGTGCCGACTGATTCAATCAGTCCATGAGCTAAAGATGAATTAGTAATAGTTACTATATAAGATCCGCTGCCAGAGCCAAAAGGATCAACGCGCGTAAAGTTAGTGGTCCAGTTTGGAATAGTTTCAAAATTAGTTTTATAGGTTTCATTATTTTTTAAGCGCCAGACCATTTCATGGATCCCGGCTTCGGCTAAATAATAAGTCTTAGCTCCCCAAGCCTGGCTCTGGGAAATTCGCTTTTCCGTTAAAGTAAAATTTAAAAAATATAATGACAAAAATAATAAAAGCGACATTAATAATATAGTCATAATCAATGCTATCCCCTTATTGTTTTTTCCAATTTTTCTTAATTTCATTTTACTAATACAAAAATTCAAATTCGTAATTAATTTTATATTTAAAATTATTCTCAAATTTCCCAACCATCCCATCTTTTTCACCCCGCCCAGTCTTATCATATCTTAATTTCTACTATAAGCGCTGGTGCTAATATTAAAATTATCCTGCCCCTTAGTTAAGTTTATGGCCACATTTACATACCCGGCTGCTCCCCAGAATTCCAGACCCTCAAAATACTCCCCGACTACCTTATCTTCTAACACTAATTCTTTGGCCGAAGCACCGAATTTATCAACGCTATCGTAAGTAACGTAGGTTTCAGGCTCTTCAGTAAAATAATAAACCTTAATAGAACGTATTAAATCAGTCCCAACTAAATAATAACGTATATAAGTAGTTTGACTTATGTCATGACCGTCTTGAAAAAAAATTTCTTCGCTTGGCGGATCAAGAGGATTATCAGCTGCTTCTGGCAAAGTCGTGACAATATCAACTGACTGCCTTATTTCACGACTTAACCTATCGAGCGCAACCCGAGCATTTTGTACTAATTCTCCCTTATTCGAACCCTTAGTATATGATCTTTGAGCAAGAGAATACATTGAACTAACTAAAATAATCGCTACTAAAAATAAGCTGAGGCTTATGGTAATTTCTAAAACCGTAAACCCTTTTCTCATTTTCATTTTCATATAATTATTTTGTAAATTTAAAAGTAGTTAATACCTCTTCTACTTGTTTAACAAACTCGGAAGATTCTTCGGAGTATTTAATGGCATAACTGAATCCGTATTTTTCTAAAATATAATAAATATTAACAGTATTTAACATTAAATTACTAAAAATAATTTTTGTCCCGCTTAACCCAGCTAAAGTAACCTGCTCCTCTTTTAAACTTAAAATCCCAGGATATTTTTTTACTTCGGCCTTAACTTGATTTATTTCATCACTACTGCCTCCTTGGGTAACTTCAATCGTAACGGCTCCTTGGCCATTTTTCGGCGGCACCGTACCAACTGAAATATTTTCCTCACTCCTTATTTTAAACGGCCAATCGGTTGGAAAACTGATTTCATAAAAATATAATATATTCTGATAATAACCAGGCGTGTTTAGTGTCTGGGTTTCTTTTTCAGGTTCAATTTTTTCTATCTTGTTTTCGGTTTCTGTTTGGCTTACTTCCTCGACTAATGGTTTAAGGTTATTACTATTTGTTTTTGCGGCTGAAATATCCGACTGGCTGATTATATTATCTTCAATTTTTTACTCTTCCTCCGGCGCTTTTATTATCTCGGATTGGTTAGCTAGATCTTTATTATTATAATACTGGGTATAAAAAATTAAGCCGATAGCAAACAGACCAATTATTAATAAAATATTAATAATAGAAAAACCGGTTATAAATATTTCCTTTTTTTAGCCATACTTTATCTTTCGCTAATTAAGGTCGAAATAATATAGCTTTGTTCGGTTTTAGAAATGGCATCAATGTAATATATGGTCGTAGAAATTTTCTTCATGCCAGTATCATTTATTGAATCAATTAAATTTTCATCAACATAACTAACATCAGTTTTTCTTTGGTAATTATATAGATAATCCGCCGAGTCAAGAGATAAACGATGTTTTATTTCAATTGCGCCCGTACCAATATTAGCATAGTCTAATGACACTAATTCTTCGATTTTCTCTTGGGCGAAAAAAGAAGCGGCAGTAACATTCTCAGCGCTTTTATTAATTGATAATCCAAAAGGGAAAGAAGACATTAAACTAATATAAACAATAACTAAAATACTTATGGCAACCATTATTTCTATAAGTGATAAACCCTGTTGTTTTTTTTCTATATTGCAATTCATACAAAACAATTTATTATTAATCAACTAACTGAATATAACCTGAAGGTTTAATAATAATAGCAACCGTATTGGCATTTATGTTTATTAGCACAACTTGGCCAGCTTCGCTAACCCCTCCATAGTAATTAAATACTACCTGATTATTAGTTAGGCCGGTTATTTGTTGATAACTTACTTCAGCAATAAAATTTACTGATTTAATAGTAGTGGTAGCAACATCAAGTTTTAAAATTTGGTAACTATTATTTATTAAATTAAAAATAACAGCATGAGCTACCTGCTCGGTTACTGTTAATTGTTGAGCTAGCCGTAAATCAGCTACCAAGTCCCTTGCCGTACCGCTTAATTTTAAATTTGGTTGGTATTTTTTAATAAAAGGGATAGAGATGGTTGATAACAATGCAATAATTCCTAAAACTACTAAAACATCAATTAACAAATAGCCTTTAACTTTTTTATTAAAATATAAGGACATAAATAAACTATATAGCCGAAGTTAATGAGTACATAGGCATAATTATCGCCACTGCCATCGCCCCAATTCCACAACCGAGAACTAAAATTAATATAGGTTCAATTATCGAAGGGAGGTTTTCCATGGTTTGATCAATTTCATTTTCATAAAATTCGGCTAATTCTGCTAAAATTGAATCTAATTCGCCAGTTTCTTCTCCTACAGATATTATTTGGCTGACTACTGGCGGGAACAATTTTGGATAAACCTCTACTACCTGGTTTATTTGGCTACCTTTTTTAATTTTTTCCGCCATTTCGTTAACTGCTTGGCGATAGTGTAAATTGCCTAAAACATTAGCGGTAATTTGGAAAGTTTTTATTATCATCATATCTGTTTTAAGTAGAGAACTTATTGTGCGCGAAAATCGAGCTAAATTTATTTTTTTCACGATTTGAGAATAAACCGGCAGCTTTAATGCTATCGCTTGCCAATAATACCTGCCTTTATAAGTTCGTAAAATCCGAATAATCATTAATACTAATACAATAAAAGTAACTGATACTAATAAGCCGTTATTAACGACAAAATTGCTCACGCCAATTAGTATTTTGGTAGCAATCGGCAATTCAGCTTCAAAACTTGATAACATTTCAGTAAGTTTCGGGACTACCATAATAATCATAAAAGTGCCAATTCCAAACATCGCCACTACGATTACTGCTGGATAAGTTAAGGCGCCTTTAACTTTCGAGATTAAATCATGCTGTTTTTTTAATTGGATATAAATTTGTGCGAGTACTTCCTCAAGTTTACCGGATACTTCTCCTGCTTCAACCATGTTTATAAATAACTCATTAAAAACTTTTTTATGAGGTTTTAAGCTTTCAGCTAAACTCACTCCTCTCTCTACGTTTTTCGCCACTTCATTAATAACGTAAGCAAAATATTTGTTTGTTGTTTGCTTGGCTAATGTTTTTAAACCGCCTGATAAAGAAATGCCGGCTTTTAACATAATCGCCAGATATTGAACGAAAAATAATTTTTCTTTTAATGAGACACGAGAAAAACGAAGTAGCAGATTATTTAGCTTATTCACTAAATTACTATTATTAGAATTATTTTTCTTACTAGTCTTTTCACTGCCATCCTCAGATAGTTTCCCGGTGTCTTTATCATTCGCTTTTTCGGTGTTTGAAAAATTACTTGTTTTTCCTGCTAAATTAATTGGCATATATAATAACTAATTAATTAGTTAAATGTTTTACCCCTCGTAAACCCTTACTAGCTCTTAAGTCATCAATTGTTTTTTCTAAACCTTTTTCGAGTGTGATAATCGGCATCCAACCTAGTTTATTTCTCGCTTTAGTTAAATCCGGTAAGCCTAGAGGCGTCATAAATAACTTTTCTTTATCATAAGCAACTATTGAATTTGATTTAATAATATTAATAATTTTATTTGCTAAATCAGTAAAATTTATATCCACATCAGAGCCAATATTAATTGGGTCTAAAAACTCAGAATCCATCATTTTTATTATCGCGTCCAAGCAATCTTTAATATAGCAGAAAGAAGAAGAAAAATCCTTATCACCAAAAATTATTAAATCTTTATTATCTAAGGCATCGCGAATAAAATCAGGGATCATCTGCTCATCATTTAATTTCATTCGCGGACCATAAATTCTAAATAAGCGAATAATTTTTGCATCAATCTGATATACTTTTTGATAATTAATAACCATGGTTTCAGCATATCTCTTGCCTTCATCATAAGAACTTCTTGGTGAAAGCAAATCAACCGCTCCAATATCTTCTTCTTTAATCTTTTCCCCCGCTCCTCTTCTCGGCCCATAAACTACTGAAGAAGAAAAATGCATAAATTTTGCTTTATATTTAACTGCTAAATCTAGCGCATTTTTTGTTCCATAAGAATTTGCTAAAAGAGTAGCTAGACGATTATTTTCAAAATCCTTTGGTGACATCGGACAGGCTAAATGATAAATTTCTTGCAATCCCTGAAATTGAATCTTAAATTTTTGTAGTTCTGGCAGTTTTTCTAAAGTAATTGGTTCGGTAATATCATGATTAATAAAAACAAAATTGGGTTCAGAAAGTAAATGATCAATATTCATTTCATCGCCGGTTAAAAAATTATCTAAACATATTACTTTATTTTCTTTTATTAATTCATCACATAAATGTGAGCCGATAAAACCTGCCCCGCCAGTAATTAATACATTTTTTTTATCAAAAATTGCTCGCCTTGACATATGTTTATTAATTAATATTTATTATTATTTATTTTTTATGACTAACATTTATTTAATTACTGCTAAAAAATCAAAATGCGCAAAGACGGTCATTAATTTTGAACTTTAATCACTCCGACATTTACTCCGCCAATAAAATTTTCAGCGAAGGCTAAAAATGAACCGATTAAAGTGCCGTCCTTTTTAAAAACTCTAACATGGGGAGAACCGCTTTCTCCGGCGCCGGTAATAACATCAGCTAATCCGTCATTATCAACATCACCAGCCGCAAGGCTTATCCCGCCATGAAAATTTTTATCATAGGCGAAGAATTGGCCTTCTAAATTTCCGTGGTTGTCAAAAATTCGTATGTGAGGCCCGCCGCCCGGCCCCGGCGCAGTAATAATTTCAAATTTTTTTCTAGCCGCTCCCCCGTCAATATCGCCGACTGCTACCCTTACCCCGCCGCGAAAATTTTCTGCATAGGCGAAAAATTGGCCCTCTAAATTTCCTTGACTGTCAAAAATTCTGACATGAGGTCCACCGGTATAGCCAGCCCCAGTAATAATTTCCGCCTGGCCGTCACCGTCAACATCGCCTACTGCTACCTGTACTCCGCCGCGAAAATTTTCTGCATAGGCAAAAAATTGGCCCTCTAAATTTCCTTGGTTGTCAAAAATCCTCACATGCGGACCGCCTGAATAACCCGCGCCGGTAATAATTTCTGTCTGACCGTCGCCGTCAACATCGCCTGAACTTACGTAAGCTCCACCTAAAAAATTTGAATTATAAGCAATAAAATCATTTTTTACTTGACCATTATAATCAGTTATTTTTATATTGCTGGTATAATCTGAATTTGGCGCTACTATAAGATTAACTTGCTCGCTGGTTAACTGCTGAAGAGTTACTTCAACTGCTCTGGCTACATTTAGACGCCCATTTCCTAATTGGCCAAGATAAGTTGGATTTAAACGACTGATGTTATCGGTGCTATGTAAAATTGAATTAACGATTTGGTCACGATTTAATTTTGGATTAGCTGCTTCTAATAAGGCGGCTGTACCGCTTACCATAGGCACGGCCATAGATGTGCCAGCCCAATAACCATCATAGTATTTATTAAAAATTTTACCGTCAATACTTTGACTTGGATTATAAACAACCGTACTAAAAACGCTAATTCCTGGGGCAGAGATATCAACGCACTTAAAGCCATAACTTGAAAAATCTGCTTTTTGGTCAAGCGTGTCAGTCGCGGCCACGCCAATAACCATATTCTCCCCGTTTTTTCCATCATGGCAAACCGGATACATTGGCACCTCGTTTAAATTATAACCGCTTCCTTCGTCCTGCTCGTTGCCAGCGGCTGCTACGATAATAATTCCCGCCTGGTAAGCTCTTCTAATCGCCTCGTCAAGAGCTTGGCTATAGCCAAAACCAACAAAACTAAAATTAATTATATCAGCCCCATTAGCAATGGCATAATCTATCGCTCGAATTACTTCGCTAGTTTTGCCGCTGCCTTGATCATTTAATACCCTTAGGGGCATAATTAATGATTGCCAAGTTATACCAGCAATGCCAATATTATTGTTACCGCTAGCAGCCGCGATTCCAGCGACGATAGTTCCATGTAATACCCCAGCCTCGGTAAAGCCTATTTCAAATTTTGGTGAAGGATCTGGAATATTATTAATAAAATCCCAGCCATGGATATCGTCAATAAATCCATTTTTATCATCATCAATATTATTATCAGGAATTTCACTAAAATTGCGCCAAATATTACTTTTTAAGTCCGGATGATCTATTTGCACTCCGGAATCAATAATGGCGATAACTATATCCGGGCTAGAATTAACTTTTTCCCAAGCTGTTTGGGCTTTTATTTTCTGTAAATACCATTGCTCGTTATAGTAGGTATCATTTGGAATAATTGTTGCCTGGTACAAAAAATTTGGCTCAGCATATTCAACCAGTAAATTTTTTTTATATTCT
Source organism: Patescibacteria group bacterium (assembly GCA_043821805.1). Taxonomy (GTDB): domain Bacteria; phylum Patescibacteriota; class Patescibacteriia; order Patescibacteriales; family CAYMCJ01; genus JBDRCJ01. The sequence goes on along the minus strand of JBDRCJ010000078.1, from coordinate 467 downwards.
TCAATCACATCAATCACAACTCTACCCTGAGGAACTTTTATTTTTTGTACCTTATCTATGCTCTTATATTTTACTAAAATTTCGCTTTCAATAAATATTCTTTTATCTATTTGGCTAAAAACCGGGGTTGTAGCGGCTATAAAAAATAAGCATACAAATAAACCCGAAAAATATATAAAAAAAGATGTTATTTTTCTATTCATAACATCTTTATTATAGCACAATTAACTAATAAATGACAAAATATTGTATTAGTCCAGCACATTTTGGACACGTAGCTATTATTAAGTAAATAATCCACAGGGGTCTCTAAATTTAAGCTCCAGTGAAAGCGTTTGGTATTATACCAAATAAGCCAATCTATCAGTTTCTGATTAAACCTGTTTGTATCATCTAACAATACCTCATTCCAGTCAATAAATTCTTCCTGAATCGTCCGGTTAAACTTCTCGATATGCCCCTGGCGG
>JBDRCJ010000077.1:0-13191 GCA_043821805.1 Patescibacteria group bacterium | reverse complement strand
TAATAATAAAAAAAGCATCTCTTAAATTCAGAGGTGCTTTTTTAAAACAGTATTTTTTCATTTATAAATTTTCATTATAAAAATCAATAGTTCTTTGCCAGGCAGTATTAAGATTATTGCTAATATTATGGTTATCCCCTGGATATTCATAAAGTTCAACCGGTTTGTTTATTTTTTCCAGCTCTTCTTTTAAACGGCGGGAAAGCTCAATCGGTACGCTCGGATCACTGGTCCCATGATGAAGCTGGATCGGCGCGCTGATATCTTCTAAGTAAAAATAAGGATCAAGTTTATTCCAAAATTCAGGATTTTCGCTTGGCAGTCCGTGCTCTTTTACTAATAGACTGCTAGTAGCATTTCTTAAAAATGGTATTTTATCATTGTATGTTTCTAGCATATCAACGTAACTGCCAACAACTCCAGCCCAAAAAACAGCTGCTTTTATATCAGGAGAAATTACTACGATCCGCAGACCAATTTCTCCTCCATTTGAATGCCCCCAATAACCGATTTTGGCCGGGTTAACATCAGCTTGTATTTTTAAATAAGATATAGAGTTCATTACGTCAATCACATATTTTTCAGAATTATGGGCACTAACAGCCTCTCCTTCAGAATTTCCATGACCTCTTAGATCTGGCTTAAAAGTAATAAAACCGCTTCTGGCTAACCTCGCCTGGTAAGTAGGGTAATTACCTGTTGTTAAGTATTCTTTAGGAGGAATATAGCCATGCACAAAAACAATTGCGGGAAAACCGTTTTCGGGCTTTGGAGCTATGGGGATAGTTAGCAAGCCGTAGATTTTTAAACCTTCTGATAAATAAGAGGCAATATACTGCTTATAATTAGTTCCGTTGGCAAGCGTCTGCTCAATTATAAAATCGTCTCCTGGATATTTTCCTTGGCGAAGAGTTTCAATAAACATAGGAGAAGTGGCTACGTTTAGATATTCATCTTCTTCTAAAATCGGGTTATCCAAATTAAGTTGGTCTGAATTATTACTTAAATTCATTTTATTAATAAAAACAGCAATAAATATAAGACTGGCAAGAATAAATAGAGTAATAAAAATTTTTACTTTTTTAGACATAGTATTTTTAATTTAGCATAAAAATAAAAATTTATAAACTTTAAAATGTGGTTAATTGTAGATTGACATTAATCTTATTGTGTGATAAGGTTATTTGTTGATTGTTCATTTTATAAGAAAAATTGTATTAGGCGATTTTCTAATAAAAAATTTAATACAAGAGAAAGAGAGGAGAACGAAGATGAAAAAAATAGTATTCTTTTTTATCGTAGTTATTGCTATAGTATTTATCCAATTAGTACAGGTTTCCGCATTTGAGTTAAGGCCATATTTTGAGGTCGGATCACAGGTTATGGACGAACCAGGAGACAAGGGAAGCCGGTCAAATATTGGGATAGGAATTCAACCTTTTTTTCAAAAAGATAATTTGGATTATTGGCTGGATTTACGGTTATGGACCACCTTTGAACCGGCTGATGAAAAAATATCAGCTCCTACTGGCGCTAAACATTTATCAATAGGAGGCAGGTACCGATTATTTGAATTCGGGAATTATTCGCTTAGCCCATTTTTGACCATCGGTTGGGAAAGCTGGAAAAGAAACTTGGAAAACTGCTCTACTTTTATTAATAGGTTTACTGATATTCAATTTGCTTCAACCAATTTCGGCGTTCGTATTCAACGCGGTAAATTTTTCCTTGACGCGGGCGCTAATTATCCGTTCTGGAACAGTACTGACAACGATAACTTGTCAGGCCAGTTTGGGTATAATGGTTTTTTGGGATATGAGGCTAAGTGGGCGATAATTGGAGTTTATGGTGACTCTTATCGTTTTAGGGGTGGTCGTTTTCAGCCCGATTTTAATTTCTATCGGGTTGGATTAAGAATGATTTTTAAAATTCATTTTTAAAACAATGAAAATCCGCAGCATTCCTTTTCTACAGGATAGCCGCGGTTTTTAATTTACTTTTATCTTTCTACTTTTCCTAATTCTTTCGGTTTCAGTTAAGAATTGTTTTCTTAGGCGAATATTATTTGGAGTAATTTCTAAGTATTCATCGTCGCTCATGACGCTCATACCCCTTTCGAGGGTTAGTTTTGTGGGCGGGGTTAAATTAATTGCTTCGTCAGCTCCGGAGGAGCGCATGTTTGAAAGTTGCTTTCCTTTTGTCGGGTTCACGGTTAAATCATTTCCTTTAGCTACATTACCAATAACCATTCCTTCGTACACTTCAATATTGGCTTCAATATATAAAACTCCTCTATTTTGTAAATTATAAAGTGAGAAACCAAGAGCCTTTCCCGCGGCCATCGAGATCATTGATCCGACATTATATTTTTTAATAGCTCCGACATATGGCTTAAAGCCAATAACTCTAGAATAGATAATTCCTTCGCCTCGAGTATCAACTATAAATTCATTTCGGTACCCAAGTAATCCTCTAGTAGAAATTTCAAAAATAATTTTAACATTTCCGTGTTCAGGCGCTACCTCGATCATCTCGCCGCGCCGGCTTGATAACTTTTTAATAACAATCCCAGACATTTCTTCCGGCACGTTAATAATTACCTCCTCAAACGGCTCAAGTTTTTGGCCGTCTTTTTCTTTAATGATTACCTGCGGTTGCGATATTTGCATTTCATAACCTTCGCGGCGCATATTTTCAAGCAGGATGGCAATATGCATTTCGCCTCGGCCATAAATTTTATAGAAATCATTTTCCGAGAAGTCAATTTTTAAACCGACATTAACTTCTAGTTCTTTTTTAAGTCTTTCTTTAAGCTGTCGATTAGTAACATATTTTCCATCTCTTCCCGCCAGGGGAGAGCTGTTAATTAGCAAGTTTAAAGAGATTGTCGGTTCGTCAATCTCAATTACCGGTAAAGCTTTCTGGTCCGCATTTTCACAAATAGTTTCTCCAATATATATATTAGGCAGGCCAGCAATCATTACTATATCGCCGGCAAAAGCCATATCCACTTCTTTTCTTCTTGATCCTTCAAAAGTAAATAATTTTGTAATTTTTCCGGTACGAGTTTTCCCGGCAACGTCTTTAATAACTACTGCCGAAGTATCTTTTATACCTCCTTCATAAATTCTGGCAATTGCCAGCCGTCCAAGGAAATTATCATAAGCAAGATTAAAAGGCTGCATGCGTAAAGGTTTATTTTTTTCTTTATCATTTGAGGAAATCGGCACTTCTTTTAAGATTGTATCTAAGAGGGGAGTTAAGTCTTTAGAAGTATCAGCTAAATTTACCATAGCTACTCCCTCTCGAGCAATTGCGTAAATTGTAGTAAATTCAAGTTGGGCATCGTTTGCTCCTAAATCAAGAAAAAGCTCATAAACCATTTCTTTTACAATCTCGGGCCTAGCGGCAGGCTTATCAATTTTATTAAGCACTACAATCGGTTTTAATCCTAGGTCAAGCGATTTTTTTAATACGAATTTTGTTTGAGGCATGGGACCTTCTTGAGCATCTACTACTAAAAGTACAGAATCAATAGAACGCAAAACACGCTCAACTTCTGAACCAAAGTCGGCGTGGCCGGGCGTGTCTAAAATATTTATTTTTGTATTCTTGTAGTAGATTGAAGTATTTTTTGAATAAATTGTTATACCTCTTTCCTGTTCAAGCGTATTACTGTCCATACTATCTCCAGCTTCTGACATTCCTGTTTGCTGCATTAGGGCATCAGTCAGGGTTGTCTTGCCGTGATCAACATGGGCGATAATCGCAATATTTCTTATTTCCATAAAAATTAGATTCATTACACAATAAAACCGCTTTCAAAAAAGCGGGAAAATAGCTTTAATTAAGATTATGTTTATCTATCTATTTATACTATATATTTTTAAAAAAGTCAAGGTTTTTGGGTAATGTACATGTGCGGAAGGAGGAGCAATTTTTTTTTTAAAATAGTTTTACTAGTAGAGCGCAAGTACTATTTGCTATATGCGATCTTATTTTTTAGCGAGTAAAATAAAACAGTCCCGATTATTCGGGACTGTTTTCACTATGTAAAAAAGTATTAAGCTTTTTTAACATTGACTGCGGCGTTGCCTTTTGGGGTTTTTTCGATCTCGAATGTAACCGCATCGCCTTCACTCAGTTGATTGAATTCAACACCATCTAGGTTGTTGGCGTGAAAAAATAGATCATCAGCGCCATCATGAGCGATAAAACCAAAGTTTTTATCAGTCAGTTTTTTGATTGTTCCTTGCATAATAAATGTAAAGATAAAATTAATTAAGTAAATACTAAGAAGTAGAAATTCGACTTTATCTCTACACTTCTAATATTTGTCACCCTTAACCTAAGGGTGGATAGTAATTAAACTATCTATTTAACATTAGCATAATAAATTTTTTTTGTCAATATTATGGCCAATTAGCTCAACAAACAAGCGTAATACTCGAATAATCAGGGTATATGCTTGATTTTTCCTGCTTCGGCAGAATCTCCGCTTTCGGGATTCTGCTGCGTTTTTAAATCTATTTATATACTTTAAAGTGTAGCATTTTGGTCTAGCTAGAATTTATAATAGAGTATACTGTGGTTTATCAATTGCGGCAGAATCCCACAAAGCGCTGTGGAGATTCTGCCGAAGCCAACGGAGAGACTGCTGCTAGAACAATGCCCCTTTTGTCATAATAGGCAAAGGGTCTCTTTTTTTATCAAAAAATGTAGATTTATGCTATAATGTCTTGCTTTGGCAGAATCTCCGCGTGCGGGATTCTGCCACGTTTTTTAAATCTTCAATCGCGGCAGAATCCCACAAAACGTTGGGGAGATTCTGCCGGAGCAGGGAAAAAAGCACAGGCCACTAGTAATAATGCTAGTGGTTTTTTTATTTATATATAATAAGAATTTATGTTATAATATATACATAATTTAATTAATAATATAAAACTATGGAATTTTTAAAAAATTTAGATTTAAAGCCAGCTAAGATTTTTAAGATTGCTGGTGTCGCTTTAATAGCGATTATTTTAATTGCCTTAACTTTTAAATTAATTGGATCAACTTTAAATTCATTCGGATTATCTAACGCCTGGTTAAAAAAAGGACTAAATAGTGCTTCTTTAGAAGCGCCTGGTCTTGGTACGGCGCAGATGTTTGGTAAAGGCGTTGATTATAGCATGGATGAATCTGCCAGTTTGTCAGTCAGAAACATAGTTGGTGAAGTAATCCCGCCTTCAGACTCAGGCTATGCTAGCGGCGATGATTCGGAAGAATATGAGGTTAAGGAATATGATGCAACGATTGAAACTCGTGAGCTAGAAAATACTTGTCAAACAGTAGCAAGCTTAAAAGTAAAAGAATATGTAATTTTTGAAAACTCGAGCGAGTATGATAAAGGCTGTAATTATACCTTTAAAGTTAAAAAAGATAATGTAGAAGAAATTTTAACAATAATTAATGAATTAAACCCGAAAGAATTAACCGAGAATGCCTATACAATTAAGCGTATAGTTGAAGATTTTACTAGCGAAATAGAGATATTAGAAAAGAAGAAGCTGTCAATCGAGGAAACTTTAGATAAGGCCATTACTGCTTATGATGAAATTTCCGATTTAGCGACCCGAACCCAAGACGCGGAAACTTTAGCGAAAATAATAGACAGTAAAATTAGAATTATTGAGCGCCTGACTACGGAAAGAATTAATGTCAGCGCCCAGTTAGAGCGTTTAGCCCGCTCAAAAGCTGAACAGCTAGATCGGTTAGATTATACTTATTTTTATGTTTATATTTATGAAAACAAATATATAGACGGGGAGAATTTAAAAGATTCTTGGAAGCAAGCAATTAAAGAATTTGTGCGCGATATTAACAATGTTGCCCAAGCGATTACGGTTAACTTAGTGTCAGCTTTATTTGTTATTTTCCAATATTTAATATATTTATTTATTCTTTTAGTAATCGGTAAATACGGTTGGAAGTTTATTAAGCGGTTTTGGCAGAAGTAATTAGTTAAAATTTAATTTGCCTATACATTAAAATAATAAAAAAGAGCTTTGTTCAAGCTCTTTTTTATTATTATTTCAGAATAAGAAAAAAGTTATTATTTTTCAACCGGGAAACCAGCGTCTATCCAAGCAGAATAATCACCATCAAGCCGATAGACTGTGGCAAATCCGGCATCAATTAATTTTTGCGCGCCAGCTCGGGAAACGCTTTCTACGTGACAATAAACCAAATATTCTTTATTTTTGTCAAGGCTAGGAATAGCTTCATCAAGTGAGCCATCGCCCAAGTAGTAGTTAACCGCTCCTGGCAGATGGCCGTCAGCGTAATCCGGGGAAACATCGACAACAATTAAGTTAGTTGAATTATCTATTAAATCTTTAGCTTGGTCAGGCTCTAAATCAACATAATAAATAGGCTGATCTTCAAGCAATATTTCTTCTTCACCTACCATCGGTTCTATGTTTTTGTTTATAAGAGGTTCAGACTGGGATTGATCGTCTCCAACTTCCTCGGCAGGTGTAGTAGTATTAAGACTGCAACCTGCAGTAAGAAAAAGAGTTAAAATTAGAAAAAATAAAAATTTTTGTTTCATAATTTTTATGTTAATTAGTAAGATAGAGTAAAAAAAGATATTATGATATAATATATATAATATTAGTATAGTATAACATATGGATATAAAAAATGTAAATTATTATAAATTTATTATTTTTGGTTTTTTAGCAGTCGTAATAATTATATTATTTTATTCTTTTTATAATCAATCGGGCTATAATTCTCGGGTAGCGCCTGAGCTTATCGCTAAAGAAATTAATAATTATGAGGGAGAGGATCTGTCTTCGATTAATGATTTCCGTGAGAACTCTATTAAGGGACCCCAGTATATTAATCGTGATGATTATCGTTTAAAGATTTCTGGAACCAGCGAAACCGGAGTCGAAATGCTAAGTTATGACGACATAATAAATAATAACCAATCTTACAAAGAAGTAATAACTTTAAACTGCGTGGAAGGCTGGAGCGTAAAAATTCTTTGGGAAGGAATCCTAGTTAAAGATTTAATAAAAAGAGAAAATATTCCCAGTGAAGTAAATACTATTATTTTTAAGGCTTATGACGGCTATTCTACTTCATTTCCGATTGAATATATATATGATAATGATATTATGCTGGCTTTTAAAATGAACGGGGTAGAATTACCACCCGAGCGAGGTTGGCCTTTCCAGCTTGTAGCGGAAAGCAAATACGGATATAAATGGATAAAATGGATTACGGAAATTGAGTTTTCCACTGACAGTAATTATCGCGGGTATTGGGAAAGCCGCGGCTACTCAGATTCAGCTGAAATAAAATAATAGTATTTTAATAATTAACGTTATTGCCTTCCCTCCAGAGGCGGGCAGGCGGCAAGCCCCACTACCCGCCCGACCGTCCGCTCATAAGCGTAAGCGCATTGAGCAGGAGCGGGCGTGGCAAATGCGGCAGGCATGCAAATAACGCCCTGCGCTCTTAGCGCAGGGTAGTGATTAAACTGTCCAATGGGTAAACGCCTTACAGTGCGACTAATTATCATTTTACAAGTAATTAGCTACTAAAATGAATAAAATATATATAAAAAGAACAGTTCATATTTTATTATTAATAATAACAATCCTGCTGATTATCAGCGGTTATGGCATTACCCATTTCCGAATTGTTAGTCCATTAACTTTAAATATAGTAAATAAAGCGGTAGCTTTTAAATTGCATTCTTATTTAGCGATTGCCTTTATTGTTTTATTAGCTGCTCATATTATAAATATAAGGAGGAGAAAATGATTATATGTAATTAAATGAATTTTCTGTTTCGGCAGAATCTCCGCTTGCGGGATTCTGCCGTGTTTTAAAAGACTACTGCGGTTTGCCAATCACGGCAGAATCCTCCAAAGCGTTGGAGAGATTCTGCCGGAGCCTAGATATCCAAAGTTATTAATTTTAAGTTTATGAAATTTAATGAATTAACTAAAAAGGAGGCCGAGATTATTGAAAAAAAGGGCACAGAAGCGCCGTTTAGCGGCCAGTATAATGATCACTTTAAAAAAGGAATATATATTTGTCGGCGTTGCGGGCAGCCGCTTTGCGAGTCAAAAGATAAATTTAAATCAGGCTGCGGCTGGCCGAGTTTTGATGAAGAAATTGCCGGCGCAGTAAAGCGAGTGCCTGATGCAGACGGACAACGGACAGAAATAACCTGCGCAAATTGCCGCGCGCATTTAGGCCATGTATTTACAGGAGAAAAATTAACTGAAAATAATACCCGCCACTGCGTAAATTCTATTTCAATGATCTTTATTCCGGAAGACTTTAATCAAGATGAAGAAAATTATACTATATTCGGCGGCGGTTGCTTTTGGTGCTTAGAGGCGATATTTAAAGAGGTTATTGGAGTAAAAAATGTAATTTCTGGTTATGCCGGCGGCTATAGCTTAAATCCTATTTATGATAATCTAGACGGACATGCTGAAGTTATTAAAGTAATTTTTGATTCAGGAAAGGTTAAATTTAATAAATTATTAGAAGTATTTTTTTCTATTCATGACTCGACGACTTTAGATAGACAAGGAAATGATGTTGGGCCGCAATACCGCTCGATAATTCTATTTCCGACTTTAGAGCAAAAAAAGCAGGCGGAAATTATGATAAAAGAATTAACTGAAGAAAAGGTATTTAAAAATAAAATAGTGACAGAATTAAAACCATTAATAAGATTTTATCCGGCCGAAGATTACCATCAGGATTATTTTATAAAAAACAAAGAAAAATCATATTGTCAGTTAGTAATAAATCCGAAATTAGAAAAGTTTAAAGAGAAATATAAAAAATAAATTTAATAGAAGAAAATTAAAAAGCGTTAGATACCGGAGCCGATACTAACGCTCTTGATTTTTGTAGTGTTATTCTAAATTCCAAATCATTGTTTTTTTCCCATCCACGGTTTGGACAAAACTAATCATCCCTTTTTCTTTTTCGTATGTTATATCTTCGGAGATTTTATATTTATCACTTTCTACCATTCTTGAATAAATAGCAGAAATAGCCGATTCGCTGTAAGGACCAATTGATTGGTTATTTGGTCCAGTTTTTCTATAAAAGAATAACAAACTTAAGCTTTCTTCATCACAAATTGGGTTTAACATTGTTACCATTGTCCCATTCATAAAATAAAACAATGGCCGGAAAGTGTAGATCGGACAGTAACCCTCGCGGCAATAGCCAGATCTTTCTTTATATTCTTGATTAAAGGTAATTATTTCATAAACAATTGGAATTTTACAATTGAAATCGCTGTAGTCAACCAACCAATATAGATCGCTGAAAGGTGAAAAATAGGTAAAATTATCAGTTATCGAAACCCGAAAAGTAAAGATATTTGTTTTATCAAAATTAGGTAATTGGTCAAAGATACGCGGGATTTCTTTTTCTAAATCACAAAATTCAACAATTTTAAAACTAATTTTCCAGCCTTCTTTTGGCGGGTGTTTATTCTGCAAGTTACTGTATGATCCTAATATTTTTCTGTAGCGAAGAGTTTTATTTTTAGTATTCTCGCAAACAGCGGTATAGAAGCAATAAGCTTTTTCATAATCGAAAATTTGAACTTTAAAATTTATTTCTGTTCCTGGGCGATAGGGGAAAAAGCGGCGCAGATTTTGTTTATTTAAATTAAGTTCCGGGTCTGAATATTCAATAATATTTGGCAAAACTTTTTTATTTTCCGAAATACCGGCCTGAAGGCTAATGTTAATGTAAAGAACCGAGAAGATGCCTATAAAAACCATAACCAGAAAAAATTTAGATTTCATCAGAATCCTCCTTTTTTTAGGGTTTTTGGAATAGAAAATCAGGGGTGTATTTATCTTAATTTATCTTTAAATATAAGTCAAATCTAAAAAATATAAAATTCTATGCGTTACATTATTTATCTTTGCCATGGTATAATATAGATTAGCTAATAGTTTTATTTACTATTAAATTATTTTAAAATAATGACTGATTTTATTATAAATTTATTGCCTAAATTAGAGCATATTGGCCTTTGGGGATACTGGATCGTCCTATTTGCTTCTTTATTTGAATCTTTTGCTTTTGTCGGAGTTTTTTTCCCCGGCACTTTAATAGTAGTTTTTGCCGGATTTTTATCTGCTCGTGGCAATTTTGATATTGGTGATTTAATTTGGTTTGCGGCTATCGGAGCGGTTTTGGGAGATAGTTTAAGTTTTTATTTGGGCTCAAAAGGAATTCATTTTTTTAAAAAAGAAAATAAGCTATTTAGCTTAAAGAATTTAGAAAAAGGAGAGAAATTTTTTAAAAAACATGGAGATAAAAGCGTTTTTTTAGGGCGGTTTATTGGTTTTTTTCGAGCAATGATTCCTTTTATCGCTGGCCTTTCCCGGATGAATAAAAAAGTTTTTTATTTTTGGAATATTTTAAGCGCTTTTTTGTGGGCAATTAGCTATTTACTGCTTGGGTATTTTTTCGGACAGGCTTGGCAGACGATCGCAGTCTGGTCGTCCAGAGCCGGAATTTTTCTTTTTATTATTTTTTTATTGCTGCTCGTAATTTATTTCCTAAAAAAATTAATTATTAAAAAAGGAAAAAGATTTTTTAAAATTTTAAAATCCTTAGCCATTTCAATTAAAGAGGCGATCATTAAAAATCAAGAGGTTGTTAAGTTTACCAGCCAACATAAAATATTTATCTCTTTTTTAACTAGAAGAGTTAATAAAAATAAATTTACCGGTTTGCCGCTGACTTTACTCGGCTTAGTTTTTATTTATATATTTTCTTTATTTGTAGGCATCATACAAAACATTGTTTTTCTAAAGCCCATCGTCACAGTCGATATCCGGATCGCTAATTTATTATCAATTTTTTATAGTGAAAAATTAATAAAGGTTTTTTCCTGGATTACTTATTTAGGGAATTGGCAAATAGTTTTTAGTTTATCAATTCTTGTTATCCTTCTTTTTTTACTTTGGAAGAGAAGAATTTATCTTTGGCCGTTTTTATTTATTATTGTTGGTAGTGAAATATTTGTTTATCTAGGGAAATTAATTTTTGGACGATCACGGCCAGAAATTGCTTATTATGATTTAATATCCTCATCCTTTCCGAGCGGACATGCTACCTTTGCCGTGGTGTTTTTTGGGTTTTTAACCTATTTTTTCTGGCGCGAGCTTAAAGAATGGAAATATAAAATTAATATTTTGTTTTCCACTATAATAATAATTATGGCGATTGGCTTTAGCCGTCTTTATTTAGGATTGCATTTTATTAGCGATGTCTGGGGAGGGTATCTGCTCGGCCTACTCTGGCTAGTGGTTGGCATTAGCCTGACTGAATGGTTATTAAGAAAAAATAATAGAGTTGAATCAGTTAGGCCTGATAATAAATATAAAATAATAGCAATTAGTATTTTATTAATAATCTGCCAGGTTATTTTTTATATCGGTTATGCGATAAATTATCAACCGGCTATGAAAGAAATTGCTTTAAGAGAGCAGACAATAATTGCTAAAGACACATTAACTATTTTTCAAGAATATAATCTTTCAAAATATACTGAAACTTTAACTGGCCTTAATCAAGAACCGATAAGTTTTATCATCATTGCGCCAGATAATGAAAAATTTATTAGCGCTTTTCAAGATGCCGGCTGGTTTTTAGCTGATAAGTTAAGCTTTACTTCAGTATATAAAATCTCAAAAGCTCTAGCTCGTGGCCAGGGCTATGCCACCGCGCCGATGACCCCTTCATTTTGGAATCAGGCTACTCATGATTTTGGTTTTGAAAAGCCGACTGATGTTAATAGCGTTAAACGGCGCCATCATGCAAGGTTCTGGCAGACTAATTTTAAAACCGCCGCAGGAGACAAAATATATTTAGGGACGGCCAGCCTTGATATCGGCATTAAATGGGGGATTGTCCATAAAATTGAGCCAGATATAGATACCGAGCGCGAATTTTTATTTAATGATCTAAATATTGCAAACCAGGTTGAAAACTGGCAAAAGCCTGAGTTTGTTACGCCGGTCCTTGGCAAGAATTTTGCCGGCGATCAATTTTTTACAGATGGTCAAGTTTATATTATTTACCTTAAGTAAATATTCATTTAATATAATTTTTTTCTAAAATGTATGTTTAAAAACTCCAAGTTATCAAACCAGGAGTTTTTTTAAATTATTTTATTTATTTAATTATTTAATTTTTAAATAATCATTTCCAAACTACTATCATATTTTTTTCAATTTCAGTTATTAATTCATGGTAACCGGTCGGGTAATCGCGAATCGCATCATATAATACTTGTACATCATATTCATAGAGTTCGCCATTTCGCGTGCCAGAATCGTTCGTAATAAATACTTGTTTAGCCGGGTCATAACCGCGAATTACTAACATATGTCTAGGCGGACCAGGAGGAGTATAATATGGATTATGTAAAATTTGTCCATTCATAGGCGTAATTACTAAGTTACCTTTTTGCAGTTCAGATATTATATCTTCTATTGTAATGTTCATTTTTAAAGCAACTTTTGAATAACCAAAATAATCCTTAAATAACCATTTTATTGTATCAGCTGAAGAAATATCACGAAACTCACCGTATTTTTCAAGCGAATAATCAGAAGAAGATAAAATTTCAGCTAAGGCTTCTTCCTTAGTTAAAGATTCTCCGCGCGCCCATTTTACGGCCATTAGCGCTGAAGCTTCTTCGCAGCCGTCTTCTTGCCTTTCGTCTTTCCATTGTCCAAACGGCGCTTGCGCCGTAAATGGCGCGTCAAGGATGGTTTTATTAGCAATAGGGATTATTCCCTCTGCTTCATTAAGAACTCCGATCGGAATATTAACTAAGCCTTCATTGCTAATTCCCTGGCCTAACTCGCGCATTATATTAAATGCATCAGACGGCCGGCCTAAATAATACTTATTTAAATTTTGTGGAAAAATATAATAGGCCTCGCCATTTTTTTCTACGTCTAAGAGGATCATGCCAGTTAAGCGTTCTGGAAAAATATTTGTATTTGCAATAAATTCATGCTTAGCGCCTAGCCCTAGTTTTTTCATTAAATTAAAAGCGTCTTGCGGACGGCCTAAGTAATATCTTTTTCCAGTAGTCGGATAAACATACCAAGCTTCGCCATTATC
>JBDRCJ010000076.1:0-7652 GCA_043821805.1 Patescibacteria group bacterium | reverse complement strand
GGGCATAGGGCTTAGGTGCGCAGAAATTCAAAATTGAAAATCAATTTTACATCAAAACTCAGGGGTTTATTTCTATTCACCGGCCGGCCTAGTCCCTAAGTACCTAAGCCCTAATTAATAACGTTTCATTCATAATTCATGATTTATTAGATTTCTAATAATATAGTACCCTTGTTTAAATCAAAATGTATGGCAAAAAAGAAAAAAAAGAGTAAAACAAAATATATTTTCGTGGTTGGCGGAGTTTTATCCGGGGTAGGCAAGGGGATTACCACCGCCTCTATCGGGCGTATATTATATTCGAAAGGGTATAGCGTTAGTTGTATTAAAATTGACCCATATATTAATGTTGATGCCGGAACAATGAACCCAATTGAACATGGAGAAGTATTTGTGACTGAAGACGGCGATGAAACTGACCAGGATATCGGCAATTACGAAAGATTTTTAAATAAAAATATATACCGCGAAAATTACATGACTACCGGCCGAGTATATCAAAGCGTGATAGAGAGGGAAAGAAATTTAGAATATGAAGGGAAATGCGTTGAAGTTGTTCCGCATATCCCGATGGAGATCAGGGACAGAATACAGAAGGCAGTGAAAAAAAGCAAGGTGGAAATAATGATTATTGAAATAGGCGGTACAGTAGGGGAATATCAGAATTTATTATTTTTAGAAGCGGCCAGGATGATGCATTTATATAATCCTGAAGACGTTTTATTCGTGATGGTTACTTATTTACCAATTCCAGAAAAGGTAGGGGAAATGAAAACTAAACCGACTCAATACGCGATCAGAACTTTAAATAGCGCCGGAATCCAGCCGGACTTTATTGTCGCCCGCTCAAAAGTAAGCATTGATGAGCCAAGAAGAAAGAAAATCGCTATTAATTGCAATATTTCCCGTGAAGACGTAATTGCCGCGCCTGATATTGATTCTATATATGATGTGCCGATAAATTTTGAAAAAGAAAATTTAGGCAATCGAATTTTAAATAAGTTTAATTTAAAATCTAGAAAAAAAGATTTAGTTGACTGGCGAAAAATGGTAGCAAAGGCGAAAAGAGCTAAGAAAAAAGTAAATATCGGTATTGTCGGAAAATATTTTGCGACTGGTGATTTTTGCTTGGCTGATTCTTATATTTCGGTTATTGAGGCGGTTAAGCATGCCTCATTAGTAAATAATTGCCAGCCTGTTTTTAGCTGGATTAATACATCTGATATTGAAAAAGATGGAACAAAGGGTTTAAGAGAGTATGACGGAATAATTGTACCGCAAGGCTGGGGCTCGCGTGGATCAGAGGGAAAAATTAAAACAATTGAATATTGCCGCAAAAATAAGGTTCCTTACTTCGGACTTTGCTACGGCATGCAGATGGCCGTAGTTGAATTCGCTCGCCATGTCTGCCGCTGGCCAGACGCTAATTCCGAAGAAGTAAATCCGAAAACTACCCACCCAGTAATTCATATTATGCCAGGGCAAAAGGAGTTGCTTGAAAAAAAGCAGTACGGCGGCACGATTCGTTTAGGCGGCTGGCCATGTAAAATTATCCCTGGGACACATTTAGCTAAGGCATATTCTAAAAAATTTAAAACTAAACAGATTGTTTCCGAGCGCCATCGCCACCGCTATGAATTTAACAATGAATACCGCGATATATTTATTAAAAAAGGCTTAACTATTGCCGGTACTTCGCCGGACGGGAAAATTGTTGAAGCCATAGAAATTACCAAGCATCCGTTTTTTATTGGCACGCAATTTCACCCTGAATATATTTCCCGGCCGCTTGATCCGCATCCGTTGTTTATAGAATTTATTAGGGTATGTTCAAGACGAGGGAAAAGTAACCTGCCTGCCGGCAAGGCAGGGAAGTAAGAATCAGGAATTAGGGAGTTAAGAACTTGGGATGTTTGAGATTATTGTGATTATTGAGATATTTGGGATAAAATATATTAAAATATCTTATAAATCTTATTAATCTTTGCCTTTTAAACACTAAATAACACTAATTAATACGAACGAACACGAATTTTAACAAAGATTATAGGGTTTAGGTGTTATCGCCTAAAATATTGTTTTTTACTTTTAAATAAAAAAGACCCCTGCTTCATTGCCAAAAAGGCTCCACAGGGGGACACTATTCGCCAAACGCATCGGTCATCGCCGGTGTTCATTCGCAAAGACTATCAGTCTTTAATAAATTTCTTAAAATGACTTGCGCTGGCGTCAAGTTACCATGATTCTGCTTCGCGTCCCAGCAGTGGCATCTTGTTTTTTAGCCAATAAAGAAATTAAAAAAGACTATGTGCTAATCTAATTACATATTACAATAATAAATATATTTGTTAAGTGGTAAATTTTAAAGATTAAAAAGCTAATAATAACAAAATATACAATTGTGTAATATTCATGTAATATTACTATAAAAGTATCGCCGGCTCTTAAAAAATATAAGGCAAGGAGGTAAAATCATGATCGGTAAAAAGGAAATTGTTGTTTTTTTAAAAAAAACTTTTAAAGAAAAAAAATATCCTGGTACATTTAGATTAGATATTTTATTTGAAGGTGATAGGCAGTTTGAAGAGTTCAGCGAACCGTGCGTAAAAGAATTAAAAAAATTTTTAGCCAAAAGCGGATTTTCCGTTATTATGAATTTGCGTGATAAGGTTAATGAGCGAGATATTTATTTATACACTGGCTGGGGAAGCTTTACTTACGCACATATTAGATTATTCAGCAAAAAAACAATTAAGGATTTTACTCAAGCATTGGTCGAGTTTTACAAAGAAAAAAATAAATTAGAAATTAAGCAGAAAGGGAGAACTAATAGGACAACTATAATCCTGGAAGATCTGCAAATTGGAAATGATAAAAACATAATAATAATTATAAGGAGAAAATAAATATAAATTTGAAAAGCTAAAAGCGCCCGGATTAGAACGAGCGCTTTTTTTAATATCTAAAAATTTAATTTTATTTTTGCATTAAAACACTAATAATTTTAGTTTGTTTAAGCTGGTTATTAAATTTCATTATTTTTTTTGTAGTAAATTTTACCAAACCTGAAGCAGTAGCAAAAAGAGTGTCGTCTTTACCTTTTTTTACATTTTGGCCTGGATGGTATTTTGTGCCTCTTTGGCGAATTATAATCGCCCCGGCTTTAGCGAATTGGCCATCTGATAATTTTACTCCTAGCCGCTTGCTTTTTGAGTCGCGGCCAAGCGTAGTAGATCCGCCGGCTTTTTTATGCGCCATATTTTAATATTTAACATGAAATATGGAATACTGGACATACGACATGTTATATAAATAATAATTATCATAATAACTATAACAAAAGAAAGTATTTGTGTCAAGATATGGTTTTATGCTATAATTTATTGTAACAAGGAACACAGAATAAGAAACAATAAACATTTTTAACAATTATTTTCGTCTATCTTATTCATCTTATTAAGCTTTGCAAATACTCGAGCAATGATTTATAAGATTGATAAGATAAATTTTTAATTCCAAATTCATAAATACTTATGTCTTCAAACGATAACCTAATATTTTATAGCGGCAAAATTATCGCTGATATTGGCAGAGATATTATTTATTTTCCGCTTTGGTGGTATAGCCGAGGTTTAATACAGCTAGTTAATATTTTAATTAGTTTTCTTTCTAACCGTCAGAAATCTTTAGCGCTACTGACCTGGGTAAAAAATATTCATCGGCCGATGTATGGCCAATTTGATTGGCAGGGGATGCTGATAAGTTTTTTAGTTAGATTATTCCAAATAATCTTTAGAAGTATGGTAATGTTATTTTGGCTAATTTGTTCATTAGCTGTTTTTATTTTTTGGCTACTTTTGCCAATTTTTGTAATTTATCAAATAATTTACCAATTAATCTAAAATGGAAAATGAAAATGAAGTACAATTTGTCAGTTGCGCGAAATGCTCGGGTGAAGGAAGAATAAATTATGGGGCAAAATGCTCGAATTGCTTAGGTTTAGGAGTTGGAACATTTTTAAATGGATATTTTTTGTTTTGGGGCTTAAGGCTTGGCCGAGCGGTAATAAAGCTTAGGCATTTAAAAATGTCAGTTAATTTTTTTGTTAACTTAGCCGCTTATATATTCGGCTTAATCGGTCTGGTTGCTTTAGGCTGGTGGTTTTACCAGGTGGTTAAGATTAATGAAGCAGCCGCTTTATTGTTTTGGCGGACTAAAGATTGGTTAATTTTATTATTTTGGTTTAGCGTTATTGCCGATATGTTTGTATTTTACCGGTTAAGTATAAGCCGAGATAAGCAACAAAAAATAAAGCCAAATATAATTTTTTCTAATAAAAAAAACCATAAAACCCAAATTCCTAATAATTGGGAAGAATTAAAAAAATATCAATATCGAACAGATATTTCCTTAGCAGTTAGCGATAAGGTGATGAATATAATTGAAGATGCTTTCGCTTTAGCTAATAAACAAAGGCAGCCAGAAGTAAACATTAGACATTTATTTTTTTCCTTGCTAAAAGACCGGGAAGTAGCGGCTTTATTTATTCGTTTAAATGTAGATGGGGTAAAGTTAATTAGAAATTTAAAAAATCATTTATCTGACCTTGAGCCAAATATAAATTTAGACTCAGTCAAATTATCAAGCGAGGTAAAAGAAATTTTAATTGAAGCTTATACTGAAGCCTATAATCTAGGCCAGCAAAAAATAAAAGTTCTTAATTTAATTTTGCCCTCTTTAAAGAGAGATAAGGTTTTAGCAGAAATTTTATACGATTTAGAGGTTGATCAGGATAAAATAAAAAATATAATTGCCTGGTTTAGAATAAATGAAAAATTAATAGCTAAATACCGTTTATCGAGAAAAATAGCGAAATATAAACCAAGTAGTTCAATGGATCGGGCTTATACGGCGGTCGCTACACCGGTTTTAAATCATTTCGCTTATGATTTAACAGCCGCGGCTAAGTGGGGTAAGTTAGGAATTTGCGTTGCCCGGGATGAGGAAATAAAATCAATTTTTGAAACTTTTGAAAGCGGTCGGCCTGGAGTAATACTAGTTGGGCCGGTTGGGGTAGGCAAGCGGACGATTATAAACGGTATTGCCGAGCTAATGGTAGAGGAAAATGTGCCAAAATTTTTCCGTGATAAAAGACTAGTCGAACTTGATATTGCCCGTTTAATTAGCGGTGCAACTCCGTCCCAGGCCGAAGAAAGATTATTAGTAATATTAGATGAAGTAATAAAAGCCGGAAATATTATTTTATATATTGAAGATATTGAAAATTTAGCTGGCATTACTGCCGGCGAACAGGAAAGTTTAGAATTATCTGAAGTTTTAGTGAACGCTATAAATCGCAACTTAATTTACGTTTTAGCGACTGTCACTAATAAAAATTATGTTGAACATATTGAGAATATCGCTTTAGGTAAAGCAATGGCGAAAATAGAGATACTTGAACCAGCTGGTAACCAGGCAATCCAAATAGCAGAAAGTAAAGTAGGCTATTTAGAAAGTAAAAATAAAGTTTATTTTTCATACAATGCAATCGAAGCGGCGGTAAACTTATCAAAAAGATTTATTCCTGGTGAATACCTTCCCGCTAAAGCGATAAAAATTTTAGAATCAACCGCGGTTAAAGTGAGTAAGCGCTGCCAGTTAGATTCATCAAAATGTATCTGCAGCCAAGACGATATCGCTACCACAATCACTGAAATAACAAAAATCCCAGTTAATAAATTTACCGCCGAAGAAGGCAAGAAATTGCAAAATTTAGAAGCTTATATTCATAAGCGCATGGTTAACCAGGAAGAGGCAGTAAAAATGGTAGCGGCCAGTTTACGCCGTTCGCGAGCTGAATTAAGAGAAGGAAAAAGGCCGATTTCCAGCTTTTTATTTTTAGGCCCAACCGGAGTAGGCAAAACTGAATTAGCCAAAACTGTGGCTGAAGTTTATTTTGCCAGTGAAGGAAATATGATTAGAGTTGATATGAGCGAATATCAGAATCAGGACAGTGTTAATAAAATGATCGGCGATAGCACCGGCCAGTTAGGGTATTTAACTGAAAGAGTAAGAACCAAGCCATTTTCCTTAATTTTATTAGATGAATTTGAAAAAGCCCACCCAGATATTTTAAATTTATTTTTACAGGTTATGGATGACGGACGTTTAACTGACGGGCAAGGTAGCACAGTTGATTTTACTAATTCAATTATAATTGCCACTTCTAATGTCGGCGCAGTTTTTATCCAGGAGCAGATCAGAGCCGGGACTGACACTGAAAAAATTAAAGACAGTCTGATTAATGAGCATTTAAATAAATTTTTACGTCCGGAATTAATTAATCGCTTTGACGGGGTAATCGTTTTTAAGCCTTTAAGCCAGGTTAATGTAATTGAGATAACTAAGCTTATGCTAAAGAGTACTAAAAAAATGCTTGAGGCTAAGGGTATTGGATTAAGGCTAGAGGAAGAAGGGATAATTAAATTAGCTCAAGCCGGTTATGACCCGAAATTCGGCGCTCGGCCGCTGCGCCGTTTACTGCAGGAAAAAGTTGATAATATAATTGCTAATAAAATTTTAGCCGGTGAATTAGCTAGGCGGGATACAGTAGTGATTGATACCCAGGGAGAGATTCAGGTAGAGAAGGGGAGGGAACTGTGAGGAAAGATTGATAAGACTGTTGAGATATTTGGGATAATTAAGATTGTTGGGATGCGAAGAAAAACTATAAATTTATGATTTAAGATTTTAGATTACTAAATTAATATTTTTAAAATAAAAAAAGGACGAGTGATGATGGTTCTCGTCCTGCGGATAATTCATCTGTATTTTACCAAATCGCCATATGTAATTAACTTACAACCATAAGGAGGCGATTTTCCAACTCTTATATCTAATTTACCCCCGATATTATTCGCTCTGGCAAAGTCCACCGCTAACTGCTTTAGTCCTTGTGTCCTAAATGTTGCTGGTTGGTCGTCCTTAGTAGTAAGCACATAGATTATTACCTGTTCATTTGTTTTTTCTGCATGACCTCTCTCCTTTTTGTTGTTGATTTTGTTTCTAGATTTTTTACTCAATTTCTCCTCCTTTAAATTAAGTAATAATTTTGCACCCAAAAATTATTCTAACATAATATACTAAATAAATCAAGAGATGATAAAATTTTATTTATTAATTTTTTTATTTAGCTTAATATTAAGCGTTATTTTTACTTTTATAGTAAAAAAGCTGGCTGTTAAAATTAAGATTGTTGACCAGCCTGGTTTAGATAGAAAAATTCATGGTAAAGCAGTCCCACTCATGGGCGGAGTGGCGATTTTTTTTAGTTTTTTTATAGTTCTTTATTTTGTCTGTGATAAAATACTGGCCGGCAATCTTGAGTTACATCACTGGTTAGGAGTTTTTTTCGGAGCCTTAATTTTAATAATCGGCGGATACTTAGATGATAAATATAATTTAGCGCCAAAATGGCAGATAATTTTTCCGATCTTAGCTAGCTTGTCAGTTATTATCGGTGGAGTTGGCATAGAAAAAATTACTAATCCTTTCGGAGGGTTTCTTTATTTAGATAGCTTTAAAGTGCCGTTTTTTGCTTGGGGCGGTAGTCTTCATAATTTTATTATTATTGCTGATTTGTTTACTTTTTT